>VSNE01000026.1 GCA_009774155.1 Lachnospiraceae bacterium | reverse complement strand
TCTGTGCTCCGGAGGGAACATTTTCTATTTTCAACCGGGCGCCATGATGCCCGCAGATCATCCGGCACAGATAAAGACCGATTCCAAAATGTTTTTCACTCTCTTTTTCTTCTGTAAAATAAGGATTCATTGCCTGACGCAGCCCTTCTTCCGAAAACCCTTTCCCGTCATCCGTTACCTTCAGCAAAAGCCCTCCTTCTGTTTCCTCCATACAGAAGGTAACGGAAGATCCGGCATAGCGCACGGCATTGGCTGTCAGATTGTTTGCTACCTGTAAGATGCTGTTCCTGTCAGCCATAAGCTCTTTGGACTGAGTATGATTCTGAAAAGAGAGCACTTTTCCGTGTGCCCTGCACTCCATAGATACACTGTCATACAGGGCAGCCGCCAGCTCTTTTATGGAAATGCTCTCCCGCTGAGGTTTCAGATCCTCCAGACGCCGCAGATTTCCCATACTGTCCACATAATGCTCCATACGCATGATGTGCTTTTCCATGGTAGCCGCAATCTCCTTTGTCCGCCTGTCCGAACTGCTTCGGAGCATTTCATCGTAGCCCTTCAGTACCGTAAGGGGAGTACGCAGTTCATGGGCGAAAGCGGCGTTCAACTGCCTGCGGTCCTCGATCTGCCTCCACATTTCAGCGAAATTTGCGGCAAGGGTAGAGCGCATGATCTCAAAAGAGCTGCATAGCTGTCCCAGTTCATCAGCGGCTTTATATTCCACCCGAAAATCCAGATTATTTTCCGCAATCTTCTCCGATGCCTCCCGTAGCTGTAAAAGCGGCTTTTCCAGCTTATTGCGGTAAAAAAGCAGGGCTGCGGCAAGGATGCACAGTGCGGACCAGACAGGGGTAGCCAGAACAGGGAGCACCTCCAGAACCGAGAGCCAGAACGCATCCTGTTCCGACAAAGGTTCTGTCATGGTTCCGATATACTCTCCGCCTCCCAGCCTGTTTCCGTTTTCATCCGTCAGATAATATTTGTGGCCGGATGTGGGATAACGGTTCCTGATGTTCTGTGCTTCCAGCTTACACAGATTTGCGGTCATACCGCTTAATAAAAGCGCCGCCAGCGTAAATACCGTAATATAAAGGACAATGCTCCCGCGCAGCGCCTTTCCGGCCGGTTTTCTTTTTATTTTATCCATTTATAACCGCACCCCCAGACGGTCTCAATATAACTTCTGTCCGTGAATACGGCAATCTTCGTCCGCACTCTCCGGATGTGCTCCGCCACCACCATGCTGTCCCCTTCGCTGTCATATCCCCACACCAGTTCATAAATCCGTTCTTTATCGAACACCTGCCCCGGATTCTGGGAAAGCAGCTCCACAATATCAAACTCTTTTTTAGAAAGGACGATTTTTTCCTTCCCATAAAACAGGCTGCGCTGTGCAAAATCTATGGTCAGATCCCCAGTAAATTTCACGCAGGTCTCCATGCTGTGCCGCGCCTGCCTGCGCAGATGGGCGCTTACCCTTGCCTCAAGCTCCGCAAGGGAGAAGGGCTTCACAATATAATCATCCCCGCCAGCGGAAAAGCCCCTTACCTTATCCATATCTTCAATCTTTGCGGTAAGAAAAAGAATGGGGCAGTCGATGTGGTCCCGGATGCGGCTGCAGACCTCCAATCCGTTTAAGCCCGGCATGTTGATATCGAGCAGGATCAAATCCGGCCTTTTTTCTACCTGTTTTAAGGCTTCTGTCCCATCGAAAGCGATCATGACCTCATAGCCCTTTCCCTCAAAAAAGGATGTGAGCATTGTCACGATATCCGCTTCATCATCCGCTATTAACAGCCTGTTCTTCACTTTGCCACCTCCATATAACGATTTCCTGGATTTTCCAGCCGTGATCCCCGCTGACCGATACCATAGTCTAGAGCATCGGAAGCGTTCAAAACGCTGTCGTCTATGATGTACCCAATTCAACCATCCCCCGTATCCTGTTCATCAAGTACATCAAACCATATATTTATCCATATAATTACCTACATCGGACCACTCCCTGACAGAAGTTTCTGTATCTTCTCCTTCATCGGTATCTACCCCGCCATCGTACTGGGTGTAGGCCCGCAGGCAGACGCCGTCTCTGACGTGAATAAACTCCGCATTCATGTCCTCGTCATAGTAAGCGTAAATCAGTTCATCATCCCCCGCCAGTTCCACCCAGTCAGAGATTTTCCATCCAAAGAGCTGGGTACCGGAAAAGTCCTCTGCCAAAATCCAATCGCCCCGCTTCTCGAATTCCATGTCCTCATATTCCCGGAACCGTGCTTTTACCTTTTTAAGGGAAGCTTTTATCATCACTTTACACTCTGTCATACTTTATCTGTCCTTTCTTATATAAAATTTTATAATGCTGCTATTTTTTGAAATCTCTGAATTTCTTGCTGTTTAACGTATTTTCAACGAGCCGGCTGCCGAAGCGGTCACCCCGCTGCTTTATGAGTCAAGCAGTGTGCGCCATTCCCACGCAGTAAAGTCAAAACGAACAAATATGGGAAAAATGCTAAATCGGGTACATTGATAATAATAGTTGTTTAAGCCTTTCCAATCTTTGCGGGAAACGCAATCACGCAAAAGAGCGATGTCATTGTCATCGGATAAATGGAGAGCCCAGTTATCCAGGATGAAATTCAGATGCTTCAAATCATTGTGATCCCAGCCAGGATCTAATTTGTTCATTTTTCTATAGCGCCGGATAACCTCATCGAAATACTTTTTGGTCATAATAAGCTTTTCCTCCAGCCTTCTTTATTACTGCCGGTTTCATAGAATATAATTTCCCCACCTCCTATAAATTCCAGTTTGCTGACGCAAACTGCTCGCAAACGCTTCGCTTTTTGCTCGTATCGCCGCTTGAAAAGCAGCGGCTCAATTCTAATTTGTATATGACTGCCTGTTTTGCTTATTGATAAAGCGTGCGTACCTTTTGATCCAGTTCCCTGACCCACTCTGTGAACGCCGCCCCTGACCGCCCGCTGTCAAAAAACAGTGCAGTGGTTCTGCCCCCGTCGAGCCAGGAGAGCAGGCACCCGGTGCCTCCCTGTCCCCAGACCTGGAAGGGGAACCGGCTCCGGGTGCTGTCGCAAAGGGCCTCCACGTCAGAGTACAGCACCAGCTGCTGAAACAAATCCCAGCTTTCCAGGCTTCCCAGCTTTTCTATGTGTACAATTCCCGTTTCCTTTTCGACCTCTGCAAAAACGGCGATGCCGTTTTCTCTCATAAATTCAAGGATTTTCTGTTCCATCCGTATCTCCTTCCATGATATTGGCTGTGACTGACTCTATATCCCCCGCACAGTTCTACGGGAATCACAGACAAACTCTGCCTATGCCGCTCATAGTATCGTAATGGTATACTCGTGAGCGCATTCATTTGCTGTTTTCTGTCCCACATTGTCGAAACGCTCACTCGTTATACATTTTTACTTTGGTAAATGTTTTAGATTGCGAGTATAAATTTTTCGTCATATTCATCGTCCAGATCATCATACGTCATTCGGATTTCATCCTCCGACAGCCATTCCACACCGAAACACACCGTTTCCATAAAGCCGCCGCCCGGATAAGTCCAGATGTGCTTTTTCCCATACCATGTCTTTTTGTAGACATACGGCCGGCATACATGGTCATATTCCACGATAACCGTGTTTGTACCCTGCGGCGAAGTATGGATCTCCCGATATGAAACAAATAAAGCACTGCAGCAGCCCCGGCAAAAGCATATGACCAGGAAAAACGCTGCCAGCAGTACGATATGTTTTATTGCTATTCGTCTACTCTTCATCCTCCTCTTCTTCACACTCATCATCCTCGTCCTCAGTCATAGAATTGATAAACACTGTAATGGATTCCGCCAGGCAGATCACATGCTCCTCCGGGTTCTCGCCGTATTCAAATTCATGATTGTAATAATAGACGGCGCCAAAATCGGATTCTCTTACACTGAAGCAAAAGAGGTTTCCTCCATCTTCTTCGGCAAATGGAATCAGCCAGTCCGGAATGACACCGTCATCCGCTCTCAAAAGTCTCAAAATTTCTTCCATGGGCCGCTTTCTTCCGTCCCGTACAGGAATAAACAAGTCCACAGAGTATTCGTCGCCGTTTTTGTCCGTAAAAACCGGCTTTTCCGGATAGCCGCCGTTATAGGCCAGACAGTGTTCCCGCACCTCCTTAGGGATTTTTACATGAAATTTCTGCTCAATGCGGTCTAAGTCCTCCTTTTTTGCTTTTCCATGGGATTCCAAAATCTGATTTTCATACATGGCTTGTTATCTCCTTTTACGTCATTGTCCATCAGTATATTTTAAAATACAATTTCCAACTTTTTATCTACTTTTGTCCGGCCTGCTCATTTTCCGAAGATGTATATACTCACGACAGATGAAATCTGCCGTGAGTATTGCGCCAACTGCATCCGCAAAGCGGCATATTTCCTTATGCGGTTGTGCGCATCATACGATACTGGGCGGTCAGTCTTTTCGACCGCCGGTATAATTGCCCTGTACCGCCTCAGGAAGCTCCTCATACTGCACTTCACTCCATTCAAGAACACCGCGGATGGGCATAACAGTCAGGCGAATAAACGCGCCTTCTTTCAATTCCCTTGACGTCCCAAATGTAATGTCTTTTCCCTTTCCATCCTCATTGCAGCAAAATAAGGTGTATGAGTAATCCATACTCCCGCTGAAGCTGATCACGCCGCCTTTTGATTCAACCTGTTCCATTTTACTGTTGTCAATCTGCGCATAATAATAAGTGCTGCCGGCTCCTGAAAGGAACCATATGCCAAAGCAGAGAAAACCCGCTATTATAATTACTGCTGCCGCAATCCCGACCATCATTTTTTTCTTCATTTCCATATTCTCCATTTACCAACCCTTTTTTACAACGTTTTTTTTCTGCTTCTGAACTGTTTTTGCCGGTGAAACATTTCTGGTTGTTACCACAATAACCGCAGAAACCAGTAAAGCCGCCGTCATACTCAACCCGCACAGCCCCATATTCCAATGAACCGCTTCATCATAGCTCCGGTACCGGATCAGTCCCATGCTCGCTGTAATTGGATAGATATTGGCAAGCGTCATATTCCCTGCGGCAAACATGCCCCCATATCCATAGACAAACGCAATGACCGTACCTACCATATGTCCGTTAGACATGCGGGCAGTCGCTGCTATCACCGGCATTACGGCAATATACAGAAACAGGCAGTTCAAAATCATCTGAGCAAATGTCTGTAATACGGATGCCGCAGAAAATCCCGGAAATCCCATGAGCAGATTCGCAGTGACTGTAAATACGGCGCTTACAAATCCTAAAAACAGGGACAGCAAAGCACACACAAACAATTTTCCCCACAATAAACTGCCATAAGAAACAGGAACTGTCAGAATACTTTTCATCGTATCGTCTATTTCTTCCCTTGCTATGATATATCCGGCAAGTAAAGTAATGCACATAGGAAAAATCATGCTGAAATTGTTTTTAATCACCTGCTCTGTAAAATGGGAGAATGTCCAATAGGTACCGTCCAGTGCCGTAGTGGAAAACAAGGTCAGTAAAACGGAAAGCAGCATTAAAAGAACGCCTGCCCATATCATATGATAGCGTTTCAGTTTCCAGATTTCAGTTTTAACTATGCGAAGCATATTATCCCTCCCTCTTTTTATACAAACAATCAATGACTATGATGGAAACGACCGCCCAGATCCCCAAAATGGCGATGGTCTGAAAGGTTGTCGGCATCAAATCTCTAAGTGCGCCCCTGACATCTATCACCCCATGCTGTTCCATATCGCCTGCACTCCAGAGGGTTATGAGAGGAATAGGCATGAGCCAGCATATGGCTTTTGGCAATACCCCAAAACAGCATTCCGCAGTCAAACTTAAAACACTGTAAAAAACACACAGCAGAATGGAAAAAATATAAGTCTTGCTGAAGAACACCACAAGGACAATCAGAGGCAGCGTCCCGGCAGTGATAAAAATCCCCATTTGAAGTGCCACCAACAGCTTATAGACGACTCCATTTACCTCGGATACCAGACTTCCGCATAAAACCGCAGCCAGAGCCGAAAACAGGCTGAAAATAACGCCCATAAAAAATAAAACCATGATTTTCGCAAAAATCATTTGTGTGCTTGTTACCGGAATGGTACGTAAACTTTTAAATGTATCGTTATCCCGCTCCATGAAAAACAGTACCGCCGCAATGACACCAATAATGCAGGGCAGAAGCAGCTCTACCCCATATCCCATAATAAACTGGAAGCAGCCGTTAAAAGTCTCGGCGCCGCTTTCAAATCTCCCTGCCATCTGCGGCGTCGTCATCAGGACTGTAAGAGGTACAGGAAAGAGAAAGGCGGAAAGTATCACGAGTAAAATAAATCTCTTCCGTTTCAATTTGGCAAACTCACAGAGCACCAGTTTAAGCAATCCCCTCACCCCCTGTTACACGCCTGAAATAATCTTCCAGGCTTTCTTCTGAGGTTACGGCCTGTGATACTTCCAGGCCATTTTCCACAAAGGCAGTGATCGTTTTTCCTATGGGTAACTCAAGATTATGCACCTGTATATGATGGTCATCCTGTATGGTAAACCGGTTTTCCTGGAAGACACGTTCTAAAATCCTTGCCGCCTGTGCCGTATCAGAAACCGTAAAGCAGATATGTCTGCTGCTCTTTGCTTCCAGTTCTGCCAGACTTTCTTCCTCCAGTAATACGCCATCGTCAATAATACCGATATCATCTGCCAGAAGCGCAATTTCGGAAAGAATATGGCTGGATATCAGGATAGTTTTCCCCCGCTCATTGCAAAGGTCACGGATAAAGGAACGGACCTCCGCAATTCCAATGGGGTCAAGACCGTTGATCGGTTCGTCCAGAATCAGAAGCTCCGGATCATGCATGACAGCAAGGGCAATGGCCAGCCGCTGCTTCATGCCGAGGGAATACTGAGAAAACAGCTTTTTATCTTTGTAAGGCAGACCGACCAGATCCAGCGCGTCCTTAATCGCGCTGCGGTTGGGGACTCCCCGCAGGGTGGCAAAAATGCGCAGATTTTCTGTAGCAGTCAGATTCGGATAAAATCCGGGGGATTCAATCAGGCTGCCGATTCGGGGCAGCAGCTTTTTTTCATTTGTCCGTAAAGGCTTTCCCCAGATTGCCACCTCCCCGGAGGTGGGCTGTGTCAGTCCCAGCAGCATTTTCATGGTTGTAGTCTTTCCGGCCCCATTCCTGCCAAGCAGACCATAGATACGCCCTTTCTGAACATGGATATTCAGATTGGCAACACTTTTCTGCGTCCCATATTGCTTGGTAAGATTTTTCGTTTCAATTACATATTTGCTCATTTCTTGAAAGCCTCCTTTATAGCTGCCATCTTACCACGCCAACCTTGCATGAACCTTGCAAAAACCTTGTATTAACCTTGTGATTTTTGTTACTGTTCACTCCGTTCTCAGCAACATTCGCAAGTCCATTTAAAATTCGCTGCGCGAATGGGTTTTGCTCACCCCTGAATCACTTTCGTACGGACTTTGCAGCAAGTGCAAAGTCCTGTGTGAACAGTAACTGATTTCTCCTCCACTAAAGGGAAGGACAACGTAAAGATCGTTCCGCTGCCCGGCACACTTTCCGCGGTTATGGTTCCATTCATTTTGATTACGAGCTGATGCACAATGGACAGGCCAAGGCCGCTGCCCTTTTCAGACCGTCCTTTATCACATTTATAAAGCCGTTCAAAAATGTGCTTCAGATCTTCTTTATCAATCCCCACTCCGTTATCCGCCAGGCGGATTTTTATGTTTCCATCCTGCTCCAATAACGCAATCTCTATCAGGTTCCCATGGCTGTGGGAAATTACATTCTGTACCAGGTTGTTTAAAATCCGCATATATCCGTCCGGATCAAGCTCTACCCGAAAAGGCCGCTCCGGAATGTCAGCCACAAAGTCCATCTGCGCATCCTCAAAAACCGGTATCCAGTCAACCAACAGATTCCGTGTCAGCTCCGTCAGGTCAACGGTTATGATATTCATCGAAAATTCATCAGAACCCAGCTTGAACCAGTCAAAGAGTACATCGATATATTCTTTCAGGTCATAGGCTTTCCGGCGTGCGGTTTCTATATAATCATCACGCTCTTTCCCGGTGATAATCCCTTTATGTGCGGCGTCCAGATACCCGATCAGAGTCGTAAGCGGCGTCCTCACATCATGGGAAAGGCTTGTCATAAGCTCCCGGTTGGTCTCCTCCGTCCGGTGATAAGCAGAAAGCCTGTTTTCATAAGACAGGATAATATCGTTGATCATGTAGGCAAGGGGAGCCACAAGCTCATGGGTTTCCAGCAGGATACGCCGGTTCCCATTCCCGTTTTTCACATCTGTAAGCGCCTCAACCATTTCTGCTATCTGCCTTCTGACACGCCGGATGACAAAAACAGAGCCGCAGACAGAAACAAGGATCACAGCCGCTCCAATCAGTGCAATTATATCCGCATACATCTGTCAGACCTCCTTATTAAAACGATAGCCAATCCCTTTTACCGTCTGTATATATCTGGGGTTTCCCGGATTTACTTCTGTTTTCTTCCGCAGGCGGCTGATGACTGCCATGATATTGCTGTCATCATAGACATATTCCTCTCCCCATACGCTCTCATAAATCTGCCTTTTTGTCAGGATCTTTCCCTGATTCCCGGCAAGATAGAGGAGTACGTCAAATTCTTTCGGCGGCAGTTCAAATTCCCCGTTCCCGGTGATCACACAGCGTCTTTCGCAGTCAATGGTCAGTCCGTCAAACTCGCAGGTCTGCATCTGCCCGTCATTTTGATTAAAACGGGTATAGCGTCTGATCAGGGAAATAATACGCGCGATCAGCTCGTCCATATCAAAAGGCTTTGTCAGATAATCGTCCGCCCCTGCCCGTAGTCCGCGTACCTTGGAAGCGCTGTCATTTTTTGATGTAAACATCAGAATGGACAGGCGGCTCTCTTTTCGGATCATTTCCAGTGTCTCAAAGCCGTCAAATCCAGGCATCATGACATCCAGTATGACAAGCTGGTAATCCTTTTCCCGTAGCTTCTGCAAACCGGATTTCCCGGAATAGCAGCAGTCGGCCTCTATCTGTTCCGGTAAAACACTCTGCCGGATCAGTGCGCAAAGCTCCCTGTCATCGTCAATAATCAGTATCCTGTAATCCGCCATGATTCCTGCCTCCTGTTCTCTTTTTTCCCGTCTCCCGGCGTATATCCTGAAGCCACAGCATTTATCAGCAAAGCCGGACCAGCCAACAATATTTGACTGATCCGGCCGATAAAATTGTTACTGTTCACTCCGTTCTCAGCAACATAAAATGCACAATCTGACTTTACATCATTGTATCATCTCTGAGAACCTCTGACAAACTGATTTTGCGTACATTCCGCCATGCAAGGGAATAGGCCATCGCTACAGAACCCAGGATGGCCAGCATAAACAGGAAAATAGGGAGCAGCGGCACCTCCGCCATAAATACCTCCACCTCAAGATAACTGGTCTTCAACATATACGCTACCGCAATGATCACGAGGGGAAGGCTGATCAAAACCGGTCTGCCGGCTATCACCAGCGCTTCCGTGCAAAACATTTTCCTAAGCTCCTTCGGCGTCATTCCAACCGACATATATCTTGCAAATTCCCTTTTTCTCTGGCGCACAAATCCCAAGGTGTTGGAAAATACATTGCCGATGCCGATAATCGCAAGCAGGATACAAAAGCCTCCAAATATCGCCATCATTCCCCGTATCTGCTTATCATTTGTTTCGTATTCCTGAATGCGGTTTTCAGATTCTATGGTATATTTTCCGCTGAGATTTTGGCTAATCTTATCCTGAAGCATATTCAGTTCTTCCACGGACGGATCTTCTGTACTCCGCACACAGATATAGCTGTCTTCCTCTGCCCCTCCGATCTGCCCCTTAATCTCCTTCCATAAAGACACCGGAATAAAATGCACCAGCTCATAATAATTAAGCGTTGCGTATTCCTCCCTTAAAACAGGAACTTTTTCCGTATAAGCCAGGACTGGTATCCTGGCTGTCATTTCTTCATTCCCTGATTGTCTCAAAATACTTGCAGCGTTTTCCCCCGTGTCTGGTGCCTTTACATAGGGCATAAAATCAGGATGTCTGAAATCCGGATTTGTCACATCGCGGATCTGGTTTAATATTACTGCTCCGTCAAGCCGCGGTGCAGCTCCGATCTGCTCACAGTAAGCCAGAAAGCTGTTATCATCCAGTATGATAATCGGCGCATCCACCAGCCAGCCGTCGTCCGCCTGTGTTACATAGTTACCGGGCGCATGCGAAAATCCGCCGAAGGATTTCATATCCTCGCTCATTTCTTCCTCTGCAATGATCCGCTTTGCCGTTGCCTTCTGATACACAATGGCGCTTTCCAGTCCGTGCATTCCCTGAATACGGTCCGTTTCTTCAAAAGCATCCACATCCGCATCTTTCACGGTAACCATGACATCCCATACTCCCTGATACCTTTCAAAATAAGTCTCCCTTGTGCTGATCCCGGAAAGGGTAAAAAAGCACTGCATGGTCGCAAACGCCATAAACGCGGCTATCAGAGATAAGGATGCCGTCCGCAGGGCTTTTTTCTGCGCTTTTAACGCATTGCCGGCCAGCTCTCCTTCCACTCCGAACAGCAGAGAAAGGAAATAAGAATTTTTCCGGCGCTTTAACTGTAATTCGCCGGTATTTCTGATGGCTTCCAGCGGCGTCAGCTTACTCAGTTTTCCAGCCGGCAGCCATGCGGAGATCCATATGATGAGTACGCTCACAAGCAATGTCAGTACCAGTACCAGCGGATGATAGCCAAAAGCCGCTTTATGCCGTCCCGGAATATCACTTCCCAGAAGAGTATTGGACAACTGTATCAGACCCATACTGCCCGCAATGCCGATCAGATTCCCCGCCAGTATCGGAACGGCACAGAGACCAGCCGCTTCCTGCAAAAGGCACGCCCGGATCTGCTTTAGCGTGGCTCCGATACTTGAAAAAATACCAAACTGATGAATCCGTGCGTTCATGGATACCGCAAAGGAATTGTGGATGATCACAATCAATGAGAATGAGGCCGCAAGCGTGATCAATATAAACATCGGAAACACCAGCCTCGGAGCCGTATCACTGGAATCCCTGACCAGGTACATTGCCAGGAGTTCATAATTATAAACGATTTTTTCCGGTGCGGCCCCTATGTGCTGCGCGATACGGGGCGTGTCCGAAAAAACGGAACCCATATCATCAAAGTAAATATCCAATACCGGTTCTGCACTGTCAGCTCCTTTTTCATTTACCACGGCATCTTTCACATTTGCGAAATTTTTTACGACTTCCATGTCCTCTTCCGCAAATTCCCCGGAAATCCGGCTGTGCCAGCCGCCTTCCTCCTGCTCGATCCGTTCCACCTCGTATTTCCATGCATTATAAAACAATCCACACAACAGAGATAAAAGCAAGGCCGAAATAAATGCCGCTATCATGACGGACAGGCTGGAGGAACGGTTGTTTTTCATATAGCCCGATGAATAATCTTTCCACATATCCATTACCTCCGCCGCTCGTCACTGATAATACGCCCGTCTTCAATCGTAATAATACGCTCTGCTTCCAAAGCCACCTTTTCATCATGGGTAATCAGTAAAATTGTCTGCTCCAGATTACGGTTGGAGAGCTTTAGCATGTCGATAATCTCTTTGGAGTTTTTCTGGTCCAGGTTCCCGGTAGGCTCATCCGCCAGAAGCAGGGCCGGACGGTAGATCAGGGAACGCGCAATCGCTGCCCGCTGCTGCTGGCCTCCGGATAACTGGTTCGGCAAAGCTTCGAGTCTCTCAGCAATACCAAGAGAACTGACAATCTTCTCGAAATATTCCTGATTTGGCTTTTTCTTATCAAGGGCAAGAGGCATGAGGATATTTTTCCGCACTGTAAGGGTCGGAATCAGGTTATAAAACTGATATACAAGCCCCACCTTTCTGCGCCGGAAAATTGCCGCCTGTGTCTGGTTTAGTTTGGAAAGGTCGGTTCCGTCTATCATAACCTTTCCGTCTGTGGGTTTATCCACACTGCCGAGAATATGCAGCAGGGTGGACTTGCCTGAACCGGATGCTCCGATAATTGCCACAAATTCTCCTTTGCTGACTGACAGGTCGATCCCGTTAAGGGCTGTCACCTGATTTTGGCCGGAGCCATATACCTTCCTGACCCCCTCACATTTTAGAATCTCCATTTTTGATTTTCTCCTTTCATCTGCGTACCTGTACCTTCCGGGCATCAGAAAGAAATATACCCTGGCGGTGTTTTCTGTTATCCGTGGGGACTTGTTTCCCACAGCCTTTACAATCAACAGTATAGCAAACGAAAGTTACAACTCAGTGACTGTAAAAACGAATTTCAAAAAGAGCGCCGCCGTCAGATCTGTTTTGGGCCCGTATAGTTCCATTCTGGCGTTCAATCATCTCTTTCGACAAAGCCAGCCCGATTCCGATACCGCCCTCACTTGCATTTTGTCCCCGATAAAACCGTTCAAAGAGATGGGGAATATCCTCTTTTGCAAACCCTTCCCCATCATCCCATATCAGAATTTCTGTATAAAGCGGATTCTGTGCATAGGAACAATGAATCATTCCCCCAGGGCTGTGCTCCATACAGTTTTTCATCAGATTCATGACTGCCTCCATAGTCCAGTCCAGATCCGCAGTCACAAGCATCTCACCCTGCTCCGGTATGTCAACAGAAGTGCGGGAGCTCGCAAACAGCTCCTGCAGGTTATCCGCCGCAAGGACAAGAAGGGTAAAGACATCTACCTCATCCCTTTGTAAATGTAAGGTTCCGGCATCAATCCTGGATAAGACCAGAAGGGCTTCCTCCAGATGGGTCAGCCGTAAAAGCTGTTTCTCCACCTGTTCCAGATGCCTGTTGTCAATGTTCTGCTTCATTATCTGAACGGACAGGGAAATGGCAGTGATCGGCGTTTTGAGCTGATGCGCAATATTAGACAGATTTTCCGCAAAATCATTCTTTGCCTGTACCGCTGAATCCTTCGTCTGATAGAGGTATGTCACCGTTTTATATATTTCATCTTCCAGTCTGGAGAAATCATCCTCCCCGGAAGCGGACAGGATGGCCGCCTTCCCGGTATTCACCTGTTCCAGATACTCCGCTAACGCCCGGATTCGCATATTTTCTATTTTATTCCGATACAAAAAAGTAGAAATAAAAAGTAAGATCCCTGTTAAAATGCCCATTGCTGCAAACAAAGCATTCTGCCCGCAGGCGGAACCTGAAAAATCCGAAATACGGTATCCCAATGCAGATAACATATCTTCTTCCGCTGCCCTGTCAGGATTTCCTCCTGTATATTCCTTTAATGCTGCAGCAATGATATTTTTTGTTTCCGGCTCCTGCTCCGCCATTTCGCCGCAGATCACATTTAACAGGTCAAACTGAAGCCGGCTGTAATGGTAAGAAACAAACAGGACAGAAACAGCGGATACAATCAGGCTGACAGATAATACAAATCCAAAAGTGACCAGCACATTTTTCTGTCCGCTCATATGGTATCCTCCATGCGGTAGCCTACACTTCTGACGGTTTTCAGACACTTCGGCCGGTAAAGCTTATCCCGCAGCCGCTTCATGGTAACTGTTAATGTATTATTGTTCACATAACTTCCATTGACATCCCATACCTGCTCCAGAATCTTTTCTCTGGTAACCGTCCTCCCCTTATTCTGCATCAGATACAAAAGCAGTTGATATTCCGCTTCACTTAAGGATATTTCCTCCGAATGGCAGGAAACTGTATGGCGGCTTAAGTCAATCCCGATTCCGTCACAGGAAAGATACTGCTCTGCCACATTACCGGTTCTGCGGAGTAATGCCAGAATTCTTGAATACAATACCTCCAGCTCAAAGGGCTTCACCACATAATCATCCGCACCATTTCTGAAACCCGAAACAATATCGGCACAGTCTCCGCGAACGGTAAGAAAAATAACGGGCAGTTCTTTCCAGTTCCTGCGAATCCACTGGCACAGGCTGTCTCCGTGACCGTCCGGCATGTTCCAGTCCAATAAAACAACGGTTGGAACATGCTCTTTCAATACCTGCCTTGCCTGTGCAAGCGTTTCACAGAGCGTTACCTTAAAATTCTTCTGTTCCAGATATTCTTTTACAATAAATGCAATATTGGGATCATCTTCAATATAATACAGATCAACCACAGCCAATTTCCGCTCCTTCCTCACACTTTATCTGCCCTTGCAGGCAGACTGCCTGTTATTAAATTTACGACACTGTGCGCCTTTTATCGAAATTTGTCCTGCAGATTCCGATAAGCTATATTATAGCAAATAAAAGTGACAATTTAATGACTGATCCATTCTGCTTATTACAGTTTCTGCGTTCTTCTGCCCGTCCATGATATAGGGGAACAATGTCACCTCTAACCGGTTTCCCCCGCCTTTTGCACTATTTCGAGAGGGGCGCGTTTTCGGCTCTTTGTGTGAGGCTGAAAATCTCTTTAAGATGCCGGATAACGCAAAATGACTATTTTTTCCTGCGGCCGGATATGAGAAAATAGAGCAAAAACCAGCCTGCACAATGAACCGCAAGAATCACTATATCTTTGCCTGCGGTCGCCATACCTCCATCTGCCAAATCCATAACTCCCTCAAAAGCGGCGCTGGACGGGATAAGATAGCAGATATATGAGAGGACTTTGTTTCCCGCCGTCGTCAGATACTTCAACAGAGGAACCGCCATAAACACAATCATAACAATTTTAATGTAAACTACGCCCTCCATCATCCCTTCCGAGATACGGCCAACAAACAGACCAGCCAGAGCCGCCACAACGGCTGACAATACGATCAGCGTCACCATGACCGCCGCCCCTGCAGGAGAAAGCGGAAAACAGATTGCCGCAGCAGCAACCGCGGACAAACAGCCAAATACAAAACCAATAAAAATTTTCTGGAGCACATACTGTCCGGAGGTCATAGGCAGTATTTCATTGATCAGCGCAACACCATCTTCTTTTTCAGAAATCATGTTCATTGCATTAAAGGTACAGCCCATGAACATTGCGGAAATCAGTGTCATTGCCATAAAAATATGCTGAATTCCCGTCAGCACGTCAGGCTGTTCCAAAATCTGTATGTCGGCTCCGGCTGCCGTTTCCCGCTGTTCATAGAGTGCCGGAAGTGTAGCTGCCGCTT
>VSNE01000259.1 GCA_009774155.1 Lachnospiraceae bacterium | reverse complement strand
CGGCACTCCCCGCATGATCAACAAACTCTGCAATGCCGGCATGCTGGTTGCCGCAAGCAGGAACCTGGACTGCATCAGTACCGACGCGGTCATGCAGGCAGTCAGCGACTGTGAACCTGGTTAAATCTCCCTTAAAACTGCCTGTGTTTTAATCTGCATGGGCAGTTTTTTCTCTGTTAACCTGAAGGAATGCCGGATGATAATCTGACGGACAACAGTTACCCTGATAGCGGACACGGAGATTTATGTGGATGGGGTCGCCACCATGCACTTCAATGACTTCAACAGCCTTCTGGAAGTCTTGCGGGAGAAAGTCCTTTCCCAATACCAGCCGACAGGGGAAGATACCGCTTTAAGGGCATTGGAAACTATGCAGGTACAGGAAGAAGATTATTTTTGCCATGTTACCCACCGGACATGGGATGCTATCCTCCATGACATAAGGGAATCGCACAAGGATGATACGGACAGTGCGGCGGACGGCTCTAATGTCATAAAACTGCTCAAGGATGCACAGATGGCAATGGCTGTGCCGGGTTCCTATCTGGATGTGTTTACCGCTGTTATATGTACACAGCTACAGATTCGATATGAGAAACTGTCGGAGCAGGAGCGCACGGCTTTGAAAAATATCATGAAGAAATCCTCGGCATACAGGGATTCCCCATTGAGCGGGATGAAACGGGGCTAAAGAAATGCCATTGTATGGGTATCCATGCAACGGCATTTTGTAGCTTTGATTCAGTTTCAAGCGCACAAACTTGAATCTTATAAATCATCATTCCAATTTATACAAAATAAACAAAAGCAACCAACTTTTTATGATTGATCGCCTTTAGGTTAATCATTATTCTTTTATTAGGTAATCGAACCCTTTGATCCTGATTTTTGTATCTGCTCTGGACATATCTTCCATGGCTTTCATAAACATATTTCCTGCATCAATCATATCTTGTGCTAGGCTCCAATCATCAGGAACAGGGATTAACATTTCCTGAATGTGTCGAGGCTGCAGATGTTGTTGTACCGAACCATATTCATCTAACAACATAAGAGATAATGCTGTAGACGACGTAAAGTAGGCAAGCAGATATGCTCTCAGGTTTGTGTCCTTAACACGAATACGAACAAGGTCATCGCTGACAATATAATTTTCAGCCAAATCCTTCGTCGCATAGGTTACTTTTCCTATTGTTCCAGAACGAGAAATCAATATATCCCCCTCTTGAATTTTTAACATATCAATACATTGCTTCTGTTGAGGGCTAGCACTCTTCACATCTAACCATTTTATTGTAAAACGCCTAAGCTCTAAAGCCGCATTAGCAGTTAAATATGGAATAAGATTTGACGTATCCGCTGGATTATCAACCTTGATACTAGCAGAATTCCAACGCGGTCCAATATAAATTTTGATTCCTGCTTCAAGTTGTCCCACTGTTGTTGTTGCCCAACCATCCTTATTATCAAAAGCTAAAACGCTATCTAATGCAGCATTTAATTTCGGAGAATAATGCTGAGGATTGATATTGATATGATCTTTAATGTCACTTTTTTTAATAGTAAAAATATATTCAGATTTTTGATGTTCATCACCTGCAACAAAATCAATATAAGCATCCGCAATCTCATTCAAATCATGGTTCAGTACACCTGTGCTGTTACCATTTCCATCAAGAATAAATACGGAATTGCCCTTGGAGTCCTGACCAATTCTTTGAGACATTGCCATAAAAATATTGTAATCATCTCGTGGCACTTCACCTTCTAACGGCTTTCTCAAAAACAAAATGCAAGTTCTAACACCTGTGTCTGGTTGAAATGTATCCTTGTGAAGTGTTACAACAGCAGACAGTTCGCATTTTTCAAAAATCCATTCTCTGTATGCTTCGTAACTAACATTGTCCAAAATTCCTTTGGGTAACACGATCCCCACACGTCCACCTGGTTTTAGCCAGTCAATACATCTTTCAACAAACAAAAGTTCTGGAGCCTGATGTTGAAGAATATCTGTGTCATTAGTCGAAAAAATGAAGACACCATCATCATTTTTCTTGAAGCTGTGACCAAAAGTATAATTCTTTAATATAGATTTATCAGAAATCTGAGACTCTACTTTCTGTCCAGAAAATGGCGGATTCGTAGCAATTACCATAGGAGCATTACTTTTCCCTTTGGCACATCTTGATACAATCCAAGGGTCTAATCTGGAAAAAATATCAAGAGAATTTCCACGTGTCATTCCAGACTGACCGTCACCTGTTAGCAACATTGCACATTTCGCTATTTTTACTAACCGAGTAGCTATTTCTACAAGATATACACTGTCCTTAATAATATTCAATTGGCGATCTCTTGCAGGAGAATTTGGTGCAGTCCTTGAAAGTACTTTTCTTCGTAAATATCTAAAAATACTAGTTGCGAAGCCGCCGCTTCCCCCAGCCGGGTCGAGTGTATGCTCGCCGATTTCAGGATCAAGCATTTTAACCATCATATCAATCACGAGACGATTCGTAAAAAATTGCCCTTGCTGCCTCTTAAGATTGATATGTGTAAACTGCTCATAGGTTTCACCCATTAGATCCCAATCATCAGCATCATCATTCCTTGCGGCAAGACTCCAGTTTTTCAGAACGCCAACAGCCTCCGCAATGCAATCATCACCAACTTGAATCTTTTCATGAGAATCAAAAACATCGGGAAATTGATCTGCATATTCTCTAAATAACTTCTGAATTTCTGCTGCAGCATGTTTTCGTCCTTCTGCAGTCTGGAAATCATTTTCCGTTATCCAAAAGCGTGGAAATTCTCCTGGAGTCGTTTCGTCTTGGATCTTAGCAAGAAGAATTCGTACCATGTCCATTGCAAGGTCAAAATCCTCATTCTCCATTCCTCGACCGTACAATTTGTTGTGGCAAGCTGAAAGAAGAAATCTTACATTATGTGGTCTGGGTAATCCACTCTTATTAGGTATAGAATCACTCCCCGACCAATTTTCACGGTATCGAGGAAGAGATAACATCTCATCTAATCCGACTTCTCCATATTGTTTTTTCTTATATACGCTAATTCCTGTTCCGTTTGTCCAAACACCACCTACAGCAGAAGTGTTGAAAATATAGGAAACCAATTGAGAATAGCCCTCTGTCGCATTGGGTTTTTTACACTCTACAACAAACAAAATATTCCCCTGATCTCTTTCAAGACAAGCTTTTTTTGATGTATAAACCACAATATCAGTTCTTATTTCAGCACCATCTTCAGAACTAAGGATTTTAGATCCTTGCTGTATAGGAACCTCTCTTGCAATAATTGCTTTCGGGTAGCCATAATCTGATTGCAAGATATTTATGAAACGCTGACGAACTCTTTCCTCAGGAGTATCTTTTAGGACTTTCCCCGATAATTCATCAATAATATCGCCCTCATCATTAAAATTAACTTCTATTACTTCCATATTGTTCTCCTAATATATTAAATATAACAATTTTATTATTCTGAATAAATTTCGATTTGACGCTATTTCTACTATACCACAATAACTTTACAGACGGAACAAGCTGTACAAAAATTTCTTTTTATTGTAATAATTTTTATCCTGCTGATCCTACTCTTGTTTCATCTTTCGTAATGATAAGCTGCCTCTGCTGGCATTTTACAGTGACTTTATCCCCTGCAGAGAATCCAGCCTGTTCCAACCATTTCCCTTGTAAAAGAATCTATGATGTAGTCTAAAAGTGAACAAAATAAATGCTAATAGCTTATGAAATGAGTGGACATTATGAAAGGAAAAGGATTAGGCAGACGTATCAACATGGTGAGGAAAGACCGGGGGACAAGGCGGACAGACTCTCGGAACTGTGTAATATCAACGCAACTTATCTCCGGCAGATTGAGGGTGGGACAAAGGTTCCCAGTCTGCCCGTATTTATCAATATCTGCAATGCGCTGAAAATCTCCCCTGATTATCTGCTGCGGGATGTGCTGGAAGATAATGAGGTCAGCAAAATACGGGAGCTGGCGGAACTGTGGGAAAGCACATCGCCCAACCAGCAGGAAATCGCCGTAGACATGATTCAGGCGGTATTGGAGCGCAAAGAAGGTTAGAAAGACCAGCCGGGTAATCGGCTGGCCTTTCCATGTCAATCAAATATATATCATTTCGCTGTTTATGATTTCCTCTGCCCGGCTCCGAATATTGTTCATCCGGCCAACCCATTCAAGCTGGTTTTGGGCTTTCAGTTCCTCGGTCACTCCCTCAGCGGCTTTCATCTGCTCTATGAT
>VSNE01000258.1 GCA_009774155.1 Lachnospiraceae bacterium | reverse complement strand
CTATTATACGTGTACGGTCCGGGAAAATGCAAATATTCGGGTGTACGCCCGGCTGGGCGTGCTGCACGGATATAAGAAAAAAAATCCCCATATGAAAATTGCCCTCTGCGGCTGTATGATGCAGGAAGCAAAAGTGGTGGAGAAGCTGCAGAAAAGCTACCGTTTTGTGGATCTGATTTTCGGGACCCACAATATTTTCAAGTTTGCAGAGCTTCTTACGGAAGCCTTTGAGGCAGACCGTATGGTGATTGATATCTGGAAGGACACGGACCAGATTGTGGAAGAGCTTCCAGTCGAACGCAAATACCCATTTAAATCCGGCGTCAACATTATGTTCGGCTGCAATAATTTCTGCAGCTACTGTATCGTTCCCTATGTAAGAGGGCGGGAAAGAAGCCGGGAACCGGAAGACATTCTTCGGGAGATAAAGGAGCTGGCAGATAACGGCGTAAAGGAAGTGATGCTCCTGGGACAGAACGTAAACTCCTACGGAAAAAACCTGGAAAACCCCGTCGCCTTTGCAGAGCTTCTTCGTATGGTCGAAAAAATAAAAGGAATTGAACGTATCCGGTTTATGACCTCCCATCCAAAGGATTTATCCGATGAGCTGATTCAGGTTATGGCAGAATCCCAGAAGCTTTGCAGGCATCTGCACCTTCCGCTGCAGTCCGGAAGCACCCGGCTTTTAAAGGTTATGAACCGAAAGTATACAAAGGAACAATACCTGGAGCTGACAGAAAAAGTCCGTACAGCCATTCCGGATATTGCTCTGACTACAGATATCATCGTCGGTTTTCCGGGTGAGACAGAAGCGGATTTCCAGGAAACGCTGGATGTGGTGCGTAAGGTTCGTTATGACAGCGCCTTTACTTTTATATACAGCAAAAGAACCGGAACCGTGGCGGCCGGGATGGACAATCAGATACCGGAAAATGTAGTTAAGGATCGTTTTGACCGGTTATTAAAAGAAGTGCAGGATATTTCCAGAGAGATGGCAGAACGTTTCACAGGGACTGACCAGCAGGTGCTGGTGGAAGAGCCGAACAGTCAGATGGAAGGATATGTAACCGGACGGCTGAGCAACAACCATGTGGTCCACTTCCAGGGAGATGCGTCTCTGATCGGCAGTCTGGTGAATATCCATTTGGATGAATGCCGGGGATTTTATTATATGGGCCGCCTGGTAAATTAAGTAATAATGCCGAAAAGAGAGAAGAGAATGAAGAAAACATGGTTACGTATAATCCGGGATATGGTTATCATTGCATTCGCAGCATTTATCTATGCCGCGGGCATCAGTCTGTTCCTGGACCCGAACAATCTGGCTCCCGGCGGAGTAACGGGAATCTCTGTTATTTTAAATCGTCTAAGCGGAATTGAGACAGGAACCCTTTACTTCCTTCTGAACGTTCCGATTGTGCTGCTTGGCATATGGAAATTCGGCTGGCGGTTCATCGTAAAGACCGCCTACGCAATAGCGCTGACTTCCTTTTTTACCAACCTTCTGTCCGGACACAAAGCATTGACAGAGGACCCCCTTCTGGCTGCCCTGGCAGGCGGCGTGCTGATTGCCTGCGGCATCGGTCTTGTGTTTAAAACAGGAGCCACTACCGGAGGAATGGACATTATCATTAAGATTATACGGCAGAAATACAAATATCTGAAGACAGGCTTCTTATTTCAGTGCACGGATATGAGTATTGTTGCGGCTTCAGGCTTTATTTTCCGGGATCTGAACATCGCTCTGTATGCTTTGATAGCGGTGCTGATCAGCGGAAGAGCGCTGGACTACATTCTCTATGGCCAGGATGAGGCCAGAATGGTTTATATCATTACCGGAAAGCCCCAGGAGGTGGGAAGGAAAATTCTGGAGAGTCTGGAGGCGGGCATTACTTATCTGCACGGAAAGGGCGGCTGGACCGGTCAGGAAAAGCAGGTTATTTTCTGCGTGGTCCGCAAACAGTTAGCTCCCCGTGTGGAGGAAATTGTCAAGGAAGAGGACCCGGCGGCATTTATGATTATCACAAGCGCCAGTGAGATCTACGGAGAAGGGTATAAGGATTTATTTGCGGAGACATTATAGAAAATATTTTCTTTCTCCCCAAATGCTCTTGCATCTTTCTCCGATAAGTGATACTGTATTTAGTGCAAATATAAAAGCAATCATACCATATATGGACTTGGAGGGAACAGAATGAAAGAAAATGTCATCGCTTGCCCGGAGATGATAAAAAAGCGCAATGGGACGCCGGTGCCGTTTGACGTGAAGAAAATAAGGGATGCCATTCGTAAAGCCAACGATGCGGCGCAGGTGGAGGCAATTGCGCCATACCAGTTTGAAAAGCTGGTAAATGAGGTGGTAGAGGCAATTCCGGAAGGGGAGATTCCCAATGTGGAACAGATCCAGGATTTAGTGGAGGAAAAGCTGATTCAAAACGGCTTTGCCAAGACGGCAAAAGCGTATATCCTGTACCGTGCGGAGCATACAAAGGTCCGCAAGACGGAAGCTGATCTGGTAAATATTTACAGAGAACTAACCTTTACCAGCGCGGAGGATGCGGATATCAAGCGCGAGAATGCGAACATTGACGCCGACACCTCCATGGGAACTATGCTGAAATACGGTTCTGAGGGCGCCAATTACTTTGTGGACAACTATATTCTTCCAAAGGATATTGCGTCGGCTCATATAAACGGCGATATCCATATCCATGATAAGGATTTTTATATGCTGACGGAAACCTGCTGTCAGATTGATCTTATCAAATTGTTTGAAGGCGGATTTTCCACAGGGCATGGATATATCAGAAAGCCAAAGTCCATAGCAAGCTATGCGGCGCTTGCCTGTATTGCCATCCAGGCAAACCAAAATGAGATGCACGGCGGTCAGTCCGTGCCGAATTTTGACTATGCAATGGCAGACGGCGTGGCATGTACCTTCCGTAAGGAATATTATGATGCGGTTCAGAGATATTTCTGGCTGGAATACAACTGTGAAACAATACTGGAAGACGAATTCCGCCAGGCATTAAAAAGCGCCCTTCCGGAACGTATTAATATGGAAAATATTGATGCTTATGAAGAGCATTTTGTCAGATGGTTTACGGAAAACAGCAGCCGGTGGCTGGGGGTAAAGGCCGAGGAAAAGGATATCCGCAGGTGTCATAAGACTTCTATTCATATTGCCATGAAGCAGACCGATATGGCAACCTATCAGGCTATGGAATCCCTGATACATAATTTGAATACCATGAATTCCAGAGCCGGCGCCCAGGTGCCGTTCAGCTCCATCAACTATGGAACCTGTACATCCCCGGAAGCGCGTATGGCGGTAAAAAACCTTCTTAAGGTGACGGATATTGGTCTCGGCAACGGCGAGACCGCTATTTTCCCGGTGCAGATTTTTAAAGTGAAGGAAGGGATCAACTACCATCCGAAGGACCCGAACTACGACCTGTTCCGGCTGGCCATTAAAGTATCGGCAAAGCGGCTGTTCCCGAACTTCAGCTTTATTGACGCGCCGTTTAATCTCCGGTATTACAGGGAGGGGGACTACAATACCGAGGTTGCCTATATGGGCTGCCGCACCCGGGTGATGGGGAATCACTACGATCCGGGGAAGGAGGTAACGTGCGGAAGAGGAAACCTAAGCTTTACCTCCGTCAATCTTCCAAGGCTCGGCCTTCAGGCGCACGGAAATCTGGAACTGTTTTATCAAAATCTGGATAAGCGTCTGGAGCTTTGCTGCCGACAGCTTCTGCATCGTTTTGAAATTCAGAAGAAAAAGACAGTGAAAAACTATCCGTTTCTGATGGGGCAGGGGATTTGGATTGACTCGGATAAGCTCGGTATTCATGATCCGGTAGGAGAAATTTTAAAAAACGGAACCTTAAGCGTAGGCTTTATCGGTCTTGCGGAGACGCTGACGGCTCTGACCGGAAAGCATCACGGAGAGAGCGAAGAAAGCAGAAGGCTGGGTTATGAGATCATCTCCCACATGAGAGACTACATGGATAAAAAATCGGAGGAAACCGGCCTTAACTTTACACTGCTGGCAACCCCTGCGGAAGGGTTGTCCGGACGCTTTGTAAAAATTGACCGGAAGCGTTTCGGTAAGATTCCGGGGGTCACGGACAGGGAATATTATACGAATTCCTTTCATGTGCCGGTTTATTACCCAATTGGCGCCTTCGAGAAAATCAAGATAGAGGCTCCGTACCATGCGCTGACCAATGACTGCAATATCAGATATGAGGAACTTGACGGAGAAACGCCAAAAAATCCGGAAGCATT
>VSNE01000257.1 GCA_009774155.1 Lachnospiraceae bacterium | reverse complement strand
CTCTTAAGACAGCATCCACTCCATTGTTGCACGAACAGCGCGGATAAATTCGCCGGAGTTTAAAACCGTCACATTTTTAAGCTCTGTAATCAGCGCCAGATCCTTCGTCATCCTTCCGGATTCAATGGTCTGAATGGACGCTTTTTCCAGAATATCCGCAAAACGAACCAGCTCTGCCAGTCCGTCCAGCTCGCCGCGCTTTCTAAGGGCGCCGCTCCATGCAAAGATCGTAGCCATAGAGTTGGTGGAGGTCTCCTCTCCTTTTAAATGCTTGTAGTAATGTTTCTGAACCGTACCATGGGCGGCTTCGTATTCATAATATCCGTGAGGAGACACTAAAACAGAAGTCATCATGGCAAGGGAACCGAAGGCTGTCGCCACAAGGTCGCTCATTACGTCGCCGTCATAGTTTTTGCAGGCCCAGATAAATCCTCCCTCTGATTTTACTACGCGGGCAATTGCGTCATCGATCAATGTATAAAAGTATGTAAGCCCTGCAGACTCAAATGCCGTCCTGTAATCCTGATCATAGATTTCCTGAAAAATATCCTTAAAACGATGGTCATATTTTTTTGAGATCGTATCCTTGGCGGCAAACCACACATCCTGTCGGGTATCCAGCGCATACTGAAAGCAGCTCTTTGCGAAGCTCTCAATCGAAGCATCCAGATTATGCATGCCCTGTACAATTCCGGCGCCGTTAAACTGGTGAACCAGCTCTGTCTTCTGCTCTCCGTTCTCTGCTGTGTAGACCAGCTCTACCCGGCCCGGCCCCGGAATGATCATTTCGGACGCTTTGTAGACATCTCCATAAGCATGGCGCGCCAGAGTAATCGGCTTTTTCCACGTTTTTACATAAGGTTCAATTCCCTTTACGATAATCGGGGCGCGGAATACAGTTCCGTCCAGAATCGCCCGGATCGTGCCGTTGGGGCTTTTCCACATTTCCTTTAAGCCGTATTCCTCCACTCTTGCGGCATTCGGCGTAATCGTTGCACATTTTACTGCCACGCCGTATTTTTTCGTTGCCTCAGCAGAGTCAAAGGTAACCTGGTCTTTCGTTCTCTCCCTGTTTTCCAGACCTAAATCATAATACTCTGTCTTTAAATCTACAAATGGGAGCAGAAGCTCATCCTTAATCATCTGCCAGAGAATCCGGGTCATCTCATCCCCGTCCATCTCCACCAGAGGAGTAGTCATCTTAATCTTTTCCATCATAGTCCTCCTGCATTATAATATACGCTCCAGCCCATAAAGCTGAATGTTTTCGACTGTGCCCTTCACATGCTGCTTTGCAAGCTCCTCAGCCTGATCTGCATCTTTTGTCTTAATGGCCTTAAATATGGCGCGATGCTCCTCCGTGGATTTCACCAAACGGCTTTGAGAAGCAATCGCCGCCTTTCTTACCTTTTTTACATAATCATGAAAATCCGACAGCACATGATTCAGTATCCGGCTGCCGCTTGCGCTGTATAGCTGTTCATGAAAGAGGCTGTCCAGCTCATACAGCTTTTCATAGTTTCCCTTCTGTGTATGATATTCCATCAGGCAGAGCGTCTCCTCCAGTCCGTCCAGCTGCTCCTGAGTAATCTTCTCTGTAGCCCAGCGGGCGCACAGTCCCTCCAGCATAGGACGAATCACATAAATATCCTGTACATCCTTTGGCGTAATTCTATTTACATAGGCTCCCCGGTTCGGGATGATATTCACCAGTCCCTCCAGCTCAAGCTGCCGTAAAGCCTCCCGCACCGGAGTCCGGCTGACACCCAGCTCTGCGCCGATCGCCGCCTCCTTAAGCTCCGTATTCTGCTCATAGCGTCCGCCTAAAATATCTTCTCTGATACTTTCATACACCCTTCCGCGAAGAGAATACCTTTCCCCCATCTCCTCTATGCCTCCTGCACAATCTGCACTCCTGTTCTTTCACATGCGTCCTGGATCACCTTAAGAAGCTCTGTATCCGTCAGCACTGTCACCCGGCCGCTTTCATATTCATTATCAACCCACGCCTTTACCATATGTACCAGCTCTGAATTTTTATCCACCATACGCTCCCCCTTCAGACGGAAATAAGTATTCATCCAGTGGGCGATCCCCGCCAGCCCGGAGGTGCTTGAAACTGCCACCAGGGCCGGACGGTTTAAAAATTTTTCCGTATCAAAAATATTGTAAATCTCTTCGTTTTTTAAAAGGCCGTCCGCATGGATGCCTGCTCTCGTTACGTTAAAATTTTTGCCTACAAACGGAGTCCGGGGCGGAATCCGGTATCCGATTTCTTTTTCATAATATTCTGCCAGTTCTGTGATTACGGTTGTATCCATCCCGTCCAGCGTACCCCGAAGCTGCGCATATTCAAATACCATAGCCTCCAGAGGAGTATTGCCCGTCCGCTCTCCGATGCCGAACAGAGAGCAGTTGACTCCGGAAGCGCCGTAAAGCCATGCCGTCGTGGAATTGCTGACAGCTTTATAAAAATCATTGTGCCCATGCCACTCAATCAAATCGGACGGAAATCCTGCGTGCACCTGAATACCATAGATAATGCCGGGAACCGAACGCGGAATCACGGCTCCCGGATAATTGACCCCATATCCCATAGTATCGCAGCAGCGCACCTTAATCGGAATATTATAGTGATCCATCATCTTTTTTAATTCCAGGCAGAACGGAATCACATAGCCGTAGATATCTGCTCTTGTAATATCCTCCAGATGGCATCTCGGACTGATTCCAATCTCCAGACAATCCCGTACAATGTTCAGATAATGCTGCATTGCTTCCCGCCTGGTTTTCTTCATTTTATAGAAAATATGATAATCAGAGCAGCTTACAAGAATTCCGGTCTCCTTCATGCCAAGCTCTTTGACAAGCTGAAAGTCATCCTTATTGGCCCGTATCCAGCTTGTCACCTCCGGAAACTTATATCCCTTCTCCATACACCTGCAGACTGCATCCCTGTCCTTTTTACTGTACAGAAAAAATTCGGACTGGCGAATCAGGCCGTTATGTCCTCCCAGTTTATGCAGGTAATCATAGATAGTAACAATCTGATCTGTTGAATAAGGCGCCCGGGACTGCTGTCCGTCACGGAAAGTCGTATCCGTAATCCATATCTCCTCCGGCATATGATGAGGAACAATACGGTCGTTGAATGCAATCTTCGGAATCTCTGTGTAAGGAAACAGATTCCGGAATGTATTCGGATGATCCACATCCACCAGCGGATACATATGCTCTTCCAACTGCAGCAAATTCGTATGTCTGTCAAAATGAACCGCTCTGTTGTTATCCATAAATTTTCTCCTTAGTTTGTATCATTGTATACAATTTTATTTCGTATACATTTTAACATGTTTTAAAAGGATGTCAAGCTGCAGGGTTTCTTTTATCAGCCATTTTTCAGCCCCCTGCAGGCTGGATTCCCCGTATTGCCTGGAAGCTTCCGTACAGGTCCAAAAGGCCGTATCCAAGGTTCCGGTTCGGATAGGTAAACGTTGGCGGCCTTCTGGCTCCTCTGATAAGAAATCTCTGAACCGTTATGCTGTCCATTGTCGGAACATTGCCCTGAACGATCCCCCACTCCATCAAAAGCGCGCATGCCCCTGCTCCCAGGGAGGCGGACGCGCTGGTTCCGGTCAGAGAGCTGCTTCTCCCGAATCGGTCAATTGTGGCCACTGCAACTGCCGGAGCGGCGATATCCGGTTTCAAATGGCTGTTTCTTGTGTATCCTCTTCCGGAATCCAGCCAGAGTCCGTCCGAGCATCCTTCATATCCGGCTGTTGTCAGCACCCGGTAAGCATTGCCTGGTTCCGTGATCGTCGTATCCGGGTCCGGCCGCAGAAAATACGTATCATCGCTGATAAATCCGGTTACCGGAAGCCAGATATGGAAGCTGTTCTCATATTTTCCGGAAGAATAGATCCGAAGCTTCCAGACGCCCGGCGTAGGCCGCTGAAAGGAAAACAGCAGTCTCTCATCCCCGGAAATCACCTCCGTCAATTCATACTGAATATCCAGCACTGTATTTTCAAATACAAAATCATATCTCTGCCGTTCCAGAATTCTGGGAAATATCCTGGGAATCCGCTCTCCTGAAGGGGATGTGACCTCTGCAGAAAACATTCCTGGGGCATTCCCCCACAAATTCAACTGGAAACCATTTTCATAAGCCCCCACATGCAGCTCTACATCCAGGTATCCGGGATTTTCCGGAACAACGCCATAAAAATGATGGGCCTTATTTCCTTCATTGCCCCCGGCAACTACCACGGCTCTTCCTGCACTTGTGGTAAGATAATCCAGAGACCTTCCAAAAGCCGAGG
>VSNE01000256.1 GCA_009774155.1 Lachnospiraceae bacterium | reverse complement strand
TAAAAACCTCCCGCAAACATAAAAATATATAATAAACCCTAAAAAATATTTGTGAGAAATTTGAGAGGAATTTATGAAAAAAACTACAGATCTATACAAAATCTTTATTTTGCAATCAGCTCCGCAAATTCCCCGCCGGACGCCCTGAGCAAATCCTCCGGCTTCATTTCCAGTTGGATTCCAATCCGTCCCCCGCTGACCACAACCTGATCCAGAGCTCTGGCGCTCTCGTCAATTCTCGTCACATACCGCTTTTTCATGCCGATGGCTGTACAGCCTCCCCGGATATATCCGGTCACGGCATTGATGTCCTTTACATGAATCATAGACAAAGATTTTTCCCCCACAGCCCGCGCTGCCTTTTTCAGATCCAGCTCCTCCGCAATCGGAATTACAAATACAAAATAATTCCGGCTGCTTCCGACTGTTACCAGCGTCTTGTACACCTTTTCATAAGACAGGCAGAGCATATCTGCAATCTTCAGGGCATCAATAAACTCCCCGCATTCATAGGCGCGGGACTTATATGAAATTTTCATTCTGTCCAAAATACGCATGGCATTCGTTTTGCTCTCTTTATTTTTTGCCATTATCAATTGTCTCCTCATTTCATCTGATTTTTATATAGTAGTATACTCTGCAAAAAGAAATCGTCAATAACTGCAACAAAACTGAAGAAATACACATCTTCTCCCCAATTCCATATCCTATATCAGAACCCCTGACTGGGAATATCCAAAACCGCTGTCAGAAAATGAGATATTCCGCATTCAGGCACCCGAATCAGGAGGTATGTACATGAACCCTTTACTGGAAGTCAGCCATGTCTGTTATTCCTATCACACCCTGTCCGGGGAAACACAGGCTTTAACTGATATCACCTTCTCTGTAGAAGAAGGCGAATTTCTCGCCGTCGTAGGTCCCAGCGGATGCGGAAAAAGCACTTTGCTGTCCCTTCTTGCCGGGCTCATGCAGCCGGAGCAGGGAACCATTCATATCAGCCAGTCTCCCGTCTCCAGGCGCCAGACGAACATTGGCTATATGCTTCAAAAAGATCATCTTTTTGAATGGCGCACCGTATACCAGAATGTAATCCTGGGCCTGGAAATACAAAAACGGCAGACCGCCGAAAATCTGGCCCATGTGGAACAGATGCTAAAGGACTACGGACTGGCCGCGTTTAAAGGCTCCCGGCCCTCCGAGCTGTCCGGCGGCATGAGACAACGGGCCGCCCTTATCCGGACTCTGGCGCTGGACCCCAGCCTTTTGCTTCTGGATGAACCTTTTTCTGCGCTGGATTACCAGACAAGACTCAATGTCTGCGACGATGTCTACCAAATTATAAAAAAAGAAAAAAAATCCGCCATACTGGTCACTCACGATCTGTCGGAAGCAATCAGCATGGCAGAACGGATTCTGAATCTGTCAAAACGGCCCGCAAAAATCTCCAGAATTATATCTGTTCAGTTTCAGGAAACGGAGCTGACGCCTATGAAAAAGCGCCAGGCTCCCGAATTCAAAGATTATTTTAATGAAATATGGAAGGAGCTAAATTCTTATGGATGAAATCACCGCGCGCCAGGCCGAATTTCTGAAAGAGCACAGACGCCACCACCATCTGGTAGCCTTCTGCAGGTTTCTGGCATTCTTTCTCTTTCTGGCCGCCTGGGAGATCAGCACAGATCTGCATCTGATTGATGCCTTTATTTTCAGCAGCCCCAGCAGGATTGTACGGACGATCATAGATATGAGCCGGGACGGCTCCATCTTCCGGCATACCGGAATCACTCTTTATGAAACGCTTTTAAGCTTTGCGCTGGTCATTTTAGTCAGCTTTCTGACGGCCACCGTTTTGTGGTTTTCCAATACAGTCTCGGAAATACTGGAGCCATGGCTTGTTATTTTAAACAGTCTGCCGAAATCTGCCCTTGCCCCCCTTTTGATCGTCTGGCTTGGAGCCAGCACGCGCACGATCATCGTGGCCGGCATGTCCGTAGCTGTCTTCGGCAGTATTATCAGCATGTACACAGCCTTCCGGGATACCGACGGGGAAAAGCTGAAATTAATCTACACCTTGGGCGGAAACCGCCTGCAGGCGCTCCGCTGCGTTGTCTTTCCCTCCAGTGTTCCTTCCATTATCAGCATTCTGAAGGTAAATATCGGACTCTGTCTGGTAGGCGTTATTATCGGAGAATTTTTAGCGGCCCGGGAAGGACTTGGATATCTTATTATCTACGCAAGCCAGATTTTCAAGCTGAATTATCTGATTACCGCTTTGATTATCCTGTGTATCATTGCCTTCTGCTTCTACCAAATCATCCAGAAGCTGGAACATGATATCCGTAAGGCCAGAAACCTTTAGCCCTCCCGGCCCGCAGCCCGGACTGCCCTCTGAATAGCCTCCGCCATCACGTCAGCCGCCAATGTGCCGGCCACATTGATATCTGCTTCTGTCTCCCCTGTGGACGCTGCATAGATGCTGTCCCCATCCGCCATAGTCCCCACAGGACGAATGCAGCGGGCATAGGCGCAGCGGGTCATGGATGCGATTTTATTCAGCTCGGCCTTGGAAAACCTGCCATTGGTCACAATGGCTCCAATGGTCGTATTTCCGGTAAAAAGGTCTTTTCTCCGGCTGATCTTGTAAAGCTCCTCACAGGTATCGGCAAAGCCGCCGCCGTCCTCTGTGCGAAGCCCTGCGATCTTCTGTCCTGTCTTCGGGTCAAAAATATCTCCAAGAGCATTGACCACCACAATAGCTGCCATCCGGAGACTCCCCAGAGCTACGGCATAAATGCCAAGACCCGCTTTCATGGAACGCTCCATACCGCAAAGCTTCCCCACAGTCGCGCCGGTGCCGCCGCCTACGCTTCCGCCGGTGGGACAGTTCCTCTGTGCATCCGCACAGGCCGCATATCCCATATCCGCATCCGGACGGATATCCGCCCGGCCAAAGCCCAGGTCATAAATGCAGGACTGACAGACCAGAGGAACCTTTGCAAAGCCTGTGTCAAACCCGATGCCGTGCTCCTCCAGATAACGCATAACGCCGTCGCCTGCGGCCAGACCGTAAGCGGAGCCGCCGGACAGCACAATGGCATTTATGGGATTATCGGCAGTAACAGGCGATGTGAGGGGAGTTTCCCTGGAAGCCGGACCTCCTCCGCTGATATCCGCTCCAACCCTTGCCCCCTCTTCAAACAGCAGAACCGTAACTCCGGTTTTCGCCTCCTTATTCTGGGCATTGCCGATCCGAAGCCCTTCTATCTCAGTTATTTGAATCTCTTTTATCAGCGCCATATATGACCTCCCTTTTCCTTTTTACGTCTCTAAAGCAGTATGCCGCGCCCTCCTGTTCCTTATGCCGCATACCGGCTCTGTCCCAGCGCTGCCGCCAGAGTGCGGGATACCGCGCTTGCAATCAGAAAGCAGACAACTGCTTCGATCAGTCCCTGCGCTCCCACAAAGGCAGCCGCAAAGATAACCGGATTCGATGCCCCAAGCGTATCCGCAATTCCCTGAACATATTCTGTGTTATAAAAAAACAGTACCAGAGAGCTCATAAAAAGCAATGTATTTAATAAAGGACATGCCAGGCTTGCAATAAAATAGGAGCCGTTTTTCGTAAATCTTCCCGCAGCCGTAAAAATCAGTCCGCAGAGCCACCCCTCCAGAACACGGGGCACAATGCAGGTAAATGCGGCGCCAACCGGATTGATGCTCAGCAGCATCGCGCCGAATCCGCCGGAGGCAAAGCACTGTATAAAGCTTGTGATGCCAAATACGAGACCGCAGACCGCTCCTCCTTTTGGTCCCAGGATAATTGCTCCGACCGCCACAGGCACCGTTAAAAATGTAATGGACAGTCCCGGAGTCCGGAAATATCCAAGAGGGGTAAATGCCATAATAAATATAATGGCGGTCATCAGAGCCAGCTCTACCATGTAGAGCGTGTCCATTGTGTTGTTGTTCTTCATCTTTTTCTCCTTTTTGTCTGATAAAACGGCGCATAATGCGTCCCCTGTCTTTCAGCAGCTTTTATTTTGGGGATAATTGAATATGAACGATTCCTAAGAACATCAGAAAGACTCTGCCGGAGGGCAGAATATGAACATAGATTCCGAAAGTTGCCGCCAAAACGGTCAGCACTCTCTTTTTCCTTTTGAAAATACAGCTTATGTAATACTGATGCGCTTTCTTACGAATAGCGTTCTCCTATACTATATCACAGTAAACAAAAATAGCAAGTATTCTTTTTGAATTGACGTTCTCGCCTGAATGTGTTATTCTTTACTTAGATAATTTGTTAAATATCTATATAATATAAA
>VSNE01000255.1 GCA_009774155.1 Lachnospiraceae bacterium | reverse complement strand
AACATCTCCTTTGTTTTTTCACTTGATAGTATAGGTTGTTCAACTTTTCCTGTCCACACTTATATACTAACACCAATCTGATCCACCAACCGTTTCACATCCGCTTTCAGATAGCCGTATACCTTTTTCCCTCCAGTATTTTTGAGACGTCCGGAAAGCTGCTGCAGCTTCTCCCCGATGATTGGATTTTCACACACGCCCTGCAGCATGCTGTCCGCGAGCAGGCACATCCTCTCCGCCGCTTTTTCTTTCAAACTGCTCCGTGCCAGATTCTGTCCTTCGTAGAGCTGGGCAAAGTCCTGACGGAAGATATCGTGGGCCAGCTCCGAGCGCATGGCTTCGATGCCCGCTTTCGTCAGGAATCCGTCATTGTCCTTCGCAGAATAGACCATCAGATGTACATGGGGATGATGTCCCTCATTATGGAAAGCCGCATACCATCTCAGATCCGCGCTGTCGATCTTCATGTGCCTGGAGAGCATGGCTCGTTTGGAGCGCAGGAGCGCCATCCACTCTCTGGCGGAGTCATATCCAAGCCTTGCCGCATCTTCCCGGCGCAGGCTGACCACATGGGTCCAGACAGGTCCTTTGTGGTCAGATACTTCTTTCTGCACTTCTGTAAGGATCACCGGCTTTCCCGCATCCGTAAACAGGCCATGCTCACCGATCCGTTCCACATGGGGGCGGTTGGCCAGGTAGTCCACATAGTTTTCTTTCATGGCGGCCATGTCCAGGTTCCGTTCCAGCGCCTGAGTGATGAATTCGGAGGCATTGCCTATGGTGGGACGCTGATGGTAGTCCTCATACTCCAGCATGTCTCTGGACTCCGGCATGTCTTTCAGGAGCTGCCGGATCAGATCTTTCTGGGCGGATGTCGCCGGAAGATCCTTTTTGCTCTCGTCCGCTTTTTCCACTCCTTCACGGGTACTGATATAACGCACATAGTTCTGCAGATGCTCTGGCGGAGCGTCACGGATGTAGCGGCTGGTGAAGATCAGTTTTGCCATTTTCCCTCCCTCATAATAAAAAGACAGCCATCTCTGATCGCCTTTCATAATATTACATATAGACTTTATAGACAGATTTCAAAAAATCTTTACCTTTTGTATCAGCATCTGAATCTTATTTTTTTCTACTCATGACATTTGTGTAGCAAATGTTTTTATGTTCCTACAAAGCCAATAAAGTTGTTTTACTTGAATTTTATCCAAGTCATAATTTTTAGAATCTATTCTTCCTTGAACTAATGTTAAAAGTTTTCTCATTGCCATTATGTCAGCTTCAATAAATTCCGCTTTACCTGCATGTCTGTATACTGCAAATAAGGTTCCTCGAAAATCACTGATTTGTTTTGATGATGCATGGAAAAGCATTTCTACAATCTGTTCAATATTAAACTTGCTAAGAAATGCATGATTTCCACTTATTTTGTTTTCCTCTCTTATCACATAATCATATAAACCTGCTATAGCATCTGGCTCATAGGAAAAATTATCCTGAATACATTTGACATTCATGGAATCGGAGAGTTCTTTAACAAAATTATCAAATTCTGCCTTTTCTTCTCCCTCAAAATCATACATTGGTAAAAACAATATGTCGGATTCTATGTCCTCCCCCTTCCCTTTTAGATTTTCAACCATATATTGCTTGCATTGCGTATAATCAAAGCCAATCACATGCTTGATCATTACAAGATATGCTGCCAGCTTTCCGTAACTATAAACCCCTATATCCTCTGGATCTTTCAATCGTTCCTCTATGGCTCCTAAAACATTTCTTACTTCCACCTCTGTCCGTTCATCATAGCTATACAATTTTTGCAGGTCAGTGTCACTTCTATCTGCATGTTTATCATACAATTTCATTTTATGGTATGCTTCCTCTGCATCCTTAATCTTGGTAGTATCCAGCTTCTGCCATCCTATGTAATCATAACAAAATCTAAATAACGGATTCCAGTTTGAGCCTAATATTGTAGAAAGGCATTCTGTACCTTGCCATGCAGGAAACTCTCCGGCTTTAATTCTTGCCGCAAAAGAAATAATCCCGAAATAAATACATTTCAAAAATTCCTTATCAAAGCTGCCATCCAGTTTTTCATATATATCAACTGTTTTTTGTGTTGCGAAAATAAATGTACGAAAGTTTTTATGGCACTGGCCTCTTACCATCGAAACAAGCTCTTCAATCTCCTCCTCATCTCTCCCAATAATTTCTTTCAGCCTCTCATTGTCAAAAGTATCTACTATATTCTTTACAGCATCATGGTAATCACTTTGAAAACATATAGTATCGCTAATCGTTTTTTCTTTTATTTTCAAATATTTCTGTACAACTTCCGGGATATCATTTTTATTATCTTCCATATTGTCACTCTTTGAATCCGTGGAAAACAATTTTGTAAACTGAAAATCAAATCTTTCAGGTGCCTTATTTAGTATTTGATTTTCATTTGCAACAAGAAGTACCTTAACACCATCTCGCTCCACAAGATTATTGACATATCCCAATAATTTTGTTATTTCTATGTTGCTTCGCTCCACATCTTCAAAAACAAGCAATTTTTTACTTAAATCAACGGACGAATACATTTTTTGCAGATCATCCTCAGACATATTCACGTCAATTCCAAATATCCCTGCCGCACCTTTAGCGATTGTTTTCGCTATAAGTTTTCCGGTTGCCAATACCTCGGAATCTTTATCTAATGCCTTCATCCTTAATTCCATATAAATACTTTTGCTTATATCTGAAAGAGTTTCAAGGCCATATAGTGAAATAACAATACATCCATTCTTTTTCTCCTTCTGCAAGAATGGAGCAAGTATCTTCTCAACATAGTATGTCTTTCCCGATCCCCATTCTCCTGTTAACATTATAGCAGTGTGTGTCTTATCCTCTTCGAGATAATGTTTTATATAACGGTTTAATTCGGCTAATGTCATCATATCAATCTTCTCCTCATTTTTAAAATACCTTCTCCCCCTCTTCTCGCTTCATAAAAAGGCAGCCATCTCTGACCGCCCTTTCCAAAATCCTATCATACATTTGCCTTTTCACTCTGCCGCAGCCTCTCCAATACTACTGCAGCCCCTTTCCGGGTATCCTCTATGATCTCTCTAGGAGTCATCTGGACATGGCGTAGGGAATTATATTCCCGGATCTTCCGGATGTCCTCCAGATTAAAATCCTTACTGACTATCGGTTTCGTCATCATCCTCATCATCTCCTTCCAGCAGCACAGAGGGCGGATAGATCAGCAGATCCTTGTATCCTTCCAATGTCGTGATGGTCTTGACTCCCCGCACTGTCTTTACATTTACGATATGTTTAAAGTTCCAGGATGTAATGATATCACATCCGGCCAGGATCGCTGCCGCGATATGCTGGCAGTCATCAAAGCTCTTTTTCTTCAGGATGCCAAAATCAATGAATTTCTCCGCCAGCTCCACCGTATCCTCATCCGTGTGGACCAGATGGTACTGAACCTGTTTCAGATAGCCAAGGAGGATATCCAGCTTTTCCTGGCTGCATCCGCTGATCTCATTCAGCACGATATCAGAGATATACACTTCATAGTGTCCCTGTCTGAACAGTTCCCACAATTCCAGCGTATCTTTCATTTTTTCCGGTGTGTCCAGCTGATACAGGTAGCTGACCACTGAGGTGTCCAGATAAACCTTCAATTTACGCATCGCATGCCTCCCATCTTTTATTCTATTCTACCATGAAACACCTGAAAAGTCATTCCCTGTATTTTTAATTTTATCATCATCGTAAAGCCAGGCAGTATACTGCTCCTTCCTGTTACAGCACTCCCAGCTTCTTCAACAGCGCCACACAGTCCTTCGCTCCCTGCTCATACAGATACAGGCAGTCGTGATCCGCCGCCAGCAGTGTCGCCTCCACATAATCCGTGATGGCCTTTTTCACATCCTCCGGCAGATCTTTGATCTTCTCCTGCATCTCCTTGCTCAGCCTCGCCACCTTGTCCTGCAGTTCCTGCTCCTCCGGTGACTGCTCGTTACGTTCCCGCACTGCGGTTTCTGTCATCTCCCGGATTACCATCTCGTAAATTTCTTCTCTGTCCATTTTCATTTCACTCCTTTTTTCCATCAACATAAACGGAACTGTCCTCACAGTCCATATACAAAACCAATAAACTTTTTTACTTTTAGTTTTCACGTTTCTGATACTTGTATGCGTCATTCAGCTCCACCGCACCGTTGAGACGCTTCACCTCCTCCACGCACTTTGCATGGAGCTTCCGGAAGTATAGACCGTCAAATTTCCATCTGCCCAATTTCCCCTTTCCCGTCAAATAAATATATCTTGTGGATAAGTGAAT
>VSNE01000254.1 GCA_009774155.1 Lachnospiraceae bacterium | reverse complement strand
CTATAATACGGTACGCGGCGCGGCGGGCGGCGCAGTGCTCTGCGCAGAGACCCTGAAGGCAAAGGGATATATTGTGAAAAAACAGCAGGAAGCCGAAAGCAGGCTTTGAAAATACGGTTATCAAAAAAAGAATTGCTGCCAGACGCGGTTATCTGCATCTGGCAGCAATTCTTTTTTTCGTGACGAAAAGCTGATGATTATGTATACTGGCGTTCCAGCTTGAAGATGGAAACCTGAAGCTGCATATCGGAAGCCAGACGGGACAGTTCCTGACCGGAGGCTGCGCTTTCCTCGGAGGTGGCGGAATTTGTCTGTACCACACTGGAGATCTGATCCACAGCCTTGGAAATATTTTTGACCTTTTCTGCCTGACTCTGATAGCCGGTGGAAATCTGATTGATCACTGAGATTACCTGATCGGCCTGTGAGGCGGCGCCGGAAAGGGATTCCGCTGTTTTTCCGGCCAATGAGGAGCCGCGTTTTACCGCCTGCATAGAGGCTTCGATGAGTTCTGTCGTAGTATTGGCAGCCTCGCTGCTTTTTGCCGCCAGATTCCGTACCTCGTCCGCGACGACGGAGAAGCCCTTGCCGGCGGAGCCTGCCCGGGAAGCCTCCACTGCCGCGTTCAGCGCCAGGATATCCGTCTGGAAGGCAATATCCTCAATGGTTTTGATGATTTTTCCGATTTCCACCGAATGCAGGGAAATATCCTCCATAGCGTGCAGCAGATTCTGCATCTCGTCATTGCTCTGGGTCAGATCGTTTCCGATGGAGATAATCTGCTGGCGGGCTTTTACGGCTGTCTCTGCGCCGGAGGATGCTTCCGAGGATACCTCCTGGATTTCTGCCGAAATCTCCTCCAGGGTGCTGGCCTGTTCGGTAGCGCCCTGGGCTACGGACTGAGCCGCGCTGGCCACCTGTCCGGCACTGTCAGCCACCTGCCCGGCGGAACCGGAGATGGCGGCCAGAGTGAGGGACAATGTTTTCTGAATCCCGAGCATGGCATCCTTCAGCTTGGCAAAATCACCTATATAGTCCTGCTTCATCTCAAAGACAAGATTGCCCTTGCCCATATCCGTCAGGATACCGGACATTTCATCGATGTAGAGAATGTACGTCTTAAGCCGCTTCACGAGCTGCTGAATGCCGCCAGCCAGCTGGCCGACCTCATCTTTGGAACGGACGTCAAGCTGTACGTCCAAATCTCCGTCAGCCAGTGCATCGACCACTTTTGTCATATTGCGGATAGGCTTGAGCATCTGAGACACGACCTTGACGCATATGGCCGCCAGTATAAGCGTACAGAGTATGAAAATAATCATAATCATGGAAGAGATATCTTTCACAATGGACTCATATTCGGAAACCGGAATAACGCCGAGTACCTTCCATCCGGTATCGCTCAATGTCATGATATTGCCGAAAAAGCCGTTTCCGTCTCTTGTGTACCGAGTGCTTAATTCCTGGTTTTCTTTGATGGCGCTGAGCATTTCATGGGAATAGCCTGCCTCATTCGCATGCTTCCCGATGACGTCGGAGGACTGATGATAAAGGATTATATTGTCGGAATCGTAGAGCGTAATAAAGCCTGTTTCGCCAAGCGTAATCTGACCGACAGTCTCTATCAGGGGAGCCAGCCGGATATCCAGAATCAGGATGCCGATGACAGACTTCTGATCCGCCGCATAAACAGGGGCGCTGACAGTTACAATTGTATTTCCTGTGCTGACATCTTCGTAGGCGGCAGTTATGCTCGGGCTTTTTCTCTCCGTAACCAATTTATAATATGGCCGCGTAGTAATATCCCACCCGGGCTCGGTAATGTAGTAATCTGACTGCAGAACCTGACTGGTGCCGATGCTGCCGATGCATACAGCCTGAAGCGTTTCCGAATTATCGGCCTGCACATTCTGCAGGACGGACATCAGATCCCTGTAGTAAGGGGACTGGTCAAAGCGTTCCCCGTTGGACTGTATTTCACGGACGGCTTCCTGTATAACGGGAACAGAAGCTGTGGTTTCTGCAATGGAGAAATATTTTTGAAAGAACAGGTCTATTGTCTGAGCGGCGGAATAGGTCTGGCTGTGAAGACTTTTCTGCTGGAGATCGCTGAGCACCTGACTGATCCGGCTGTCCAGAATCAGGCTGGTCGTTGTCAGAATAATGAACAGCGGGAGCAGGATGCCGATCAGAAATTTTGTCATGATGCTTCGGCGGGAGCCACGCGCCCGTTTTGATGTGTTCTTTTCTCCGTTTTGTGTTTTTGCTAACATTTAAAATACCTCCTTCCAAAGAAACAAGCATGCTCCGCAGGGCGTTTCGGCACAGAAACCCTGATCGGCAAGTGTTAACCGCACCACTGAAAGAAGATCCTGAATTCAGGCTGACAGGTAAGATAAAGTAATGCAGGAAGTCAGGCAGCAGATGAAATGCTTAAATACTGAGCTGATAAAACTTTTTATAAAAATAACAGGCTAACACTGTACTGGAAGTGGAAAAGCAAAACGCAGCATGTAAAGCCGCTGCCAAGCAGAACCACCGGAAATACTCATATATTCTTTGATTTAATATTATCAGTCTTTTGTCTGTTTGTAAATAAAAAAACAGTTGAAATAATAAGCGTTCTATTATAGAATAGTACAAAGTGTGGGGATTGCGATTCCCCCGTAACATAAGGAGGAAAATCACAATGATTTCAGCAGGAGATTTCAGAAACGGCGTTACTCTGGAGATTGAGGGCAACGTATATCAGATTTTAGAGTTCCAGCATGTAAAACCGGGAAAGGGTGCGGCTTTTGTAAGGACAAAGCTGAAAAATATCATCAACGGCGGTGTGGTTGAGAAGACATTCCGCCCCACTGAAAAATTCCCGGCGGCTCGTATTGACCGCGTGGATATGCAGTATCTTTACAGCGACGGAGATTTATTCCACTTTATGAATGTGGAAACCTATGATCAGATTGCGCTGAACAGCGATGATGTGGGAGATGCCCTGAAGTTCGTTAAGGAGAATGAGATGGTCAAGATCTGTTCCCACAACGGAAATGTGTTTGCGGTAGAGGCGCCGCTGTTCGTAGAGCTTGAGATTACGGATACGGAACCGGGCTTTAAGGGAGACACCGCTACCGGCGCAACGAAGCCGGCGACCGTGGAGACGGGAGCGGTTGTTTATGTGCCGCTGTTTGTGGAACAGGGGAACAAGATTAAGATTGACACCCGGACAGGAGAATATCTGTCCCGCGTTTAGTCTGCTTTTTCACCGATATGAATGGGAAGGCCCGGAGAAATCCGGGCTTTTTTTCGTTTTTTATTGCTAAAATCAGAAAAATCCTGTATGATTAGAAAGAGATATAAAATATTCCTGTGCATTTCGCATACCAATCCCACTTTTTATTGAATTAGAGAAACAGAAAGGAAAAATATGTTATATGAGAAGTTTTTAGATCTGCTTGAAGAAGCTGTATGCAGAAAACTTGAGAGGCAGGAAAAGGTCCGCAGAGTTCAGATTCTGAAAAATAACGGAGTAAAGCTGGACGGCTTTTCTTACCAGACAGAGGGGCGCCGGGAGCAGCCCACCGTCTATGTAAACGACTACTATCATAAGGATCTGACCATTGAGGAATTAGAGCAGATCTCGGAGCTGGTTGTGAGCATACAAAGAGAAAGTATTCTTTCTCCCGAAAATAATTTTTCACAGGTACTGGATTATTCCAGGATGAAAGCGCAGATTTTTTACAAACTGATTTCCAGAAAGAAAAATGAGGAGCTTCTTGAGCAGATTCCATGGCTCCCCTGGCTGGATCTGGCCCTTGTGTTCTATCTGCGTATCCCGGAACATATTATAGGAAGTGCCACGGCTCTGATACATACAAGCCATATGGAATACTGGGGGATTACTTTGGGAGAGCTGTACAGGACAGCCTCCGAAAATATGAAGAGGCTGCCGATTATGTTAAAGCCTATGGAGGATTTTCTGGACGGATATGGAATGGAGGTTTTCAGCAGCGGTATGTATGTCCTGAGCACGGAGAAAAGGGAGTACGGGGCGGCGGTGATCATATCCCCTGAGATACAGGGAGTCTGTTATGAGACATTCGGGGAGGATTACTATGTGCTTCCAAGCAGCGTTCATGAACTGATACTTCTTCCTAAAAGCCTGGCTGCGGGACGCGGGGAACTGGAAAGGCTTGTACAGGAGGTCAACGCCTCCTGTGTAAGCGAGGAAGATTACTTAAGCAGCCGTGTTTATTGCTACTCTTCAGCTCTTGGACAGGTGAAAATATAAAAAAAAGATAAATATTACAAAAATATTACAAAAAACATTTGCTTATTTCCTCAACTTGGTGTATGATAGTTGAGGTAATAAGCCAAGCACCTGTAGCTCAG
>VSNE01000253.1 GCA_009774155.1 Lachnospiraceae bacterium | reverse complement strand
GTGTGTTTGAAGGAAACGGGCATCAGATTACAGGGGTGAGCCTTAAGGAGGAAATGTCGGATTATGGTTTGTTCCGCTATGTGGGGACAAACGGGGAAATCCGGAACCTGACCGTGGAAGGCGAGGTTGCCAGCGGCGGGGAGCAGGAAAATACTGGAATCATCGTCGGAAGCAATGCGGGAAAGATCGAGAATTGTATAAGCCGGGGAACACTGAACGGGCAGACATCGGCGGGAGGAATCGCCGGAAAAAATGAGGAAACCGGAAGCATTCTGCGGTCCAGGAATGAGGCACAGATTGACGGCAGAACCGGAACCGGAGGAATTGCCGGAAGCAATGAGGGAGCGATAGAGGACTGCTCCAATGCCGGAAATATCAATACAAACCGGAAAGCTTTAAAGGAAATGGACGGGGAAGGCAGCGTTACCATCTCGATTCCCAATGCCGTGACGGGGCTGGGGGCAGATGAGAGAGCGAACCAGACCGGAGGAATCGCGGGCAGATCCACAGGTTCGATCTCCTACTGTAAAAACGAGGGTACTGTCGGATGCAGGCATCTTGGCTATGAAACCGGAGGAATCGCCGGAAGACAAAGCGGAAGCATTTCTTACAGCTCCAATGAGGGCACGGTTTACGGACGGAAGGATGTGGGCGGCATCGTAGGATATTTTGAACCCTATGAGGCATCCTCTTATGACAGGGATATCTCTCAGGAGCTGGAGGATCAATTAGATGAGCTGTCCGATCTGATAGACGGCCTGGGGGATGCGGGAGACCGGCTTGGAGATCATCTGTCTGATAACCTGGATCTTCTGTCGGACCAGATGAAAGGGCTTCGGGATTCACTGCGCGGATATCTGGATGATTTCGAGAATATGGCAGACGAAAGCAGAGACGCCATAGAAAGCCAGATCGATCATGTGCGGGAGACTCTGGACGATGTGCAGTTTGATTTTGATCTGGAAAAGCTGAGTGAGCATATCCGGGCGATTGAGATGGATATGCAGCAGATACAGGACGTGCTGGAGCAGCTGCAGCCTATTTTGGAAACGGCCGGCGGCGAGATGAAGGCGGAACTGGAGAAAACAATCGATGATTACAGTAAGCAGCTTGAGGAGCTGGAGAGAGTGCTGGAGCTGCTGAAAAAATATATTGAAGGCCAGGCGGGAAGGACTGCTTTGGAGGCTGAATCGGCTGATCCTTCCGAGCTGAGCGATCTCTTTGAGGAAATTCAGGACACGGAAGAAAAAGAGGACAGTGAGGAACCTGGAGACGGCGAAACTCAGGGCTCTCCGGAAGAGGGTGAGGGGCCGGCGGTTGATATTCTGGAAAGAGAGCATATGGAAGAGAGTGAAGAGCCGACGGTTGATGTTCTGGAAGGAGAACATACGGAAAGGGAACTCCAGGAGGAGGAAGGTCAGGCAGGCGCGGAGAATGGGAATCCGGCAAATCCAGGCCGAATGGAGCCGATGGCTTTTTCCACGGTTAAAATATCCGACGAGCAGGCGGTGGAGCTGGCGGCGGGTATGGAGCTTTTGAGGCAGTTAAGCAACGACATTGTGATTCGGATGAATGAAATCGCATTGATTCTGGGAGTTCTTCCGGGAGATGCAGAAGGGCTGCGCGACAGCGTTAAGACAATCGGCAGCCAGATAAATGATCTGACAGATACGATGAGCCGGGAACTGGATGACTGGGGAGACGAGCTGGGAGATATGAAGGATGAGCTTAAAGGGCGCGGAGACGGGATTTCCGACAGTCTGGAGGCGACAGGCGACGCGCTGGATTCCGACTGGGATGCGGTTTCTGATCAGCTCAGCCGGATTAAGGATCATTTCCGGGATATCCGGGCAACGGTTTCCGACGGCTTTGACGAGCTGAGAGACCGGATTGAGGATCGTTCGGTGTATGTGGATATTTCCGATCTTGCCACCAGAGATACAGGGGACGGAAAAGTCGTATCCTGCGGCAATGAGGGAGAAATATATTCTGACAGCCAGGCCGGGGGAATCGCAGGCAGCATTGATAAAGAGGGAACCTCCAATGTGACAGACTGGATTTTTGACAGAGACGAAAAGGAGGATGAGGAGGAGGAATCCAAGGACAGCATTACAAAGCATGTGCTGGCCGCCATTATTCATTGTAAAAATACGAGTGATATATCCGCCGTAAACAGCTATGCCGGAGGCATTGTAGGAAAAGCGGAATACGGCGCGGTGATTTCCTGTGAAAACTATGGAGATATTGTGTCCGAGGACGGAGGCTATGTGGGAGGCATTGCCGGAATGTCTGCCCATGGAATCCGGGATTCCTATGTGCTCTGCGGGCTGGACGGAACCTCTTACGTGGGCGGCGTGGCCGGCGACGGAGAAGATATCAGCGGATCTTATGTCTGCTCTTATATGGATATGGAGGATCATGTGAAATCCAGCGGAGCGATTGCCGGAAAGGCAGGAGGAACCGTGGCGGACAATTATTTTGTGGATAACGGATATGGGGCGGTGGACGGCGTAACCAGGAGCCAGGAAGCCTTATCCATGGATTATGCGGCATTGATCGCGATGAAGGAGCTTCCGGAGAATTTTACGACCTTTACCATCCGGTTTCTGGACGGAGAAAATGTAGTATGGCAGGAAAATTTCTCCTATGGGGATGAGCTTCCAAAGGAAAGCTATCCGGCGCTGACAGAGACAAAGAGCGAGTATGTCTACTGGGAGGATAAGAACATAAGCCCTGTTCACAGGAATGTGACAGTTCACGCAATCCGCCGCGCATATATACCGTCCCTTGTTTCCGGTGACAGCGAAGGGCATCCCGCTGTTCTGATGGGCGGAGAGTTTTATCCGGACACGGCGCTTGCGGTCAGAGAAGCCTCCGAGGAGGAACTGACGAAGATAAAAGAAAGTATGGGCAGTATGGATATGCTTCCTGCCTATCATATTAAACAGGTATACTATTACCAGATTACCCAGGAGGAACCGCTGCGTTCGCAGGTGACTCTGCGGGTGGCGGACAACAGTTATCTGGCAGACAGTCTGATGACACTGGACAGCGGGTTTTCCGTTGTCGGAGAGGCGCAGAAGACAGAGAACGTAGGAAGCTTCCTGTCTGCGGATACCGTGATTGCGGAGAACGGCTATGTGGTTGTGATGGATCGGATCGATACCTGGGTAACGATTCTGGGCGCAACAGGGGTTATTATCCTGACAATACTGATTCTTCTGGCAATTCACCGGTGGAAGCAGAAGCATAAAGCAGATGCGGAGACAGAAGAGGAGACGAAAGGAGAGAAAAAAGAGGAGGAGGGCGCGTAAGGATGCGCCTTTTTCCTTTTAGGGCTTGCCAGAAATTTCACACACTGTTATGATAGGTATCAGAGATCAGAAAATCCATCAATACACAGGAGGCGTAAAAAATGCTTGAGTTACAGGACATCTGCTTTCAGGTCAATGAAAATTCCGGGGAAAAAGGAATTCTGAAGCATGTGAATCTAAAAATAGAAGACAGTTTTGTAGCGATTACAGGGCCGAACGGCGGCGGCAAATCCACAATGGCGAGGGTGATTGCAGGAATCGTGAAGCCCACATCGGGAAAGATTCTGTTCAATGGAGAGGATATTACGGATTTATCCATTACCGAGCGCGCAAAAAAGGGAATCAGCTTTGCGTTTCAGCAGCCGGTCCGCTTTAAAGGGCTGACGGTTCTGGATTTGATCAATCTGGCCCACGGGGAGCCGATTTCTCTGAACCGGGCGTGTAAATATCTGTCCGAGGTTGGACTCTGCGCCAAGGATTATATCCACAGAGAAGTGAATGCGTCTTTGTCGGGAGGCGAATTGAAGCGTATCGAGATTGCAATGATTATTGCAAGAGGAACAAAGCTTTCCATCTTTGACGAGCCGGAGGCAGGGATCGATCTGTGGAGCTTTAACAATTTAATCCGGGTATTTGAAGGGATGAGAGAGAAGATTGACGGCTCGCTGATCATTATTTCCCATCAGGAGCGGATTCTGAATATTGCAGATAAGATTATTGTTCTGGCGGACGGCGAAGTGAGGGCGCAGGGAACAAAGGAGGAGGTTCTTCCGGAGCTTCTTACCTCTTCTCAGGCGTGCAGCACTCTGATGGACAAGGTGGTATAAGATAAAAATGTTTCGCTTATCATGAACCTGCGGTTGGCGATACAATACAGGGAGGAAAAGACAATGGATCAGTTACAGATGCATATGTTAGAAAAGGTGGCGGATCTCCACAGTATACCGGAGGGCGCCTATAATATACGTGACAACGGTCAGCTGGCCGGAAGGAATACAACGGCAAATATTGATATTGTGAGCAAGTCCGACAAGCCGGGCATTTATATTATCATCAAGCCGGGGACAAAAAATGAG
>VSNE01000252.1 GCA_009774155.1 Lachnospiraceae bacterium | reverse complement strand
CATTAAGTATCGGGCCTATATCAAAAGATAGTATGCCGATTACAGAACTGATTACCCCAAACAAACCGCCTATAATGGCTCCCTTTACCGTTTCGCTCATGTTTTCTGCCTTACATATCGTATGTATTTTACTGCATATGAAATTTGTCTGAAATTTCAACGTTGTTTTAAATTATTAACATTATACCTTATCTATATAAAATCTGTAAAGATATATTGCACCCGGAGTTCTGCGGCTTTCACTGCAGGAAGCCGGAATTTGAAACCGATGCAGGCTGCTATAATCAAGGAAGAAATACCGGTGTATTTTTTAAGCAAATACTACCGTTTAGTCGGCATCATTGCCGGTAAACGCGGCGGCTGTGGAGCCAAAATCAATGCTTTGATCGATGGTCAGGTCTGCTGCCGGATCGATGTTATTCTTTTTAAGAATAAATTCAAATACCATCTGCGGCATACCGCCTTTTCTTCCCCCAAGTACATAAGCTCCTTTTATATCCTCCCATGTGAAATTATCTGACGGCTTTCTTGCCACCAGGAAATTGCCTGCGCGCTGGGTAAGCTGAGCAAAGTTTACGATATAGTCCTCCGGATTCTGGTTGTAAATGTAGATGGAGGATTCACTTCCCATAAATCCGATATCTGCTTCTCCGGACACCAGGGCGGTAGCCACCTTGTCGGCGCCGAATCCGGTGACCAGCGTCAGATCGATACCCTCCTCGGCAAAATACCCGTTTTCAATTGCCACGTATTGGGGAGCGTAGAAGATAGAATGTGCGACCTCGTTCAGTGTGAGCGGGGTCAGGTCACTGGCAGGTTCCTGTCTGCCGCATCCCGGGAGAATGCAGAGCAGACCTGTCAGGAACAGCGAAATCCATTTTTTCATAGCTTCATTTCCTTCACAAAAAATTATAGTGTAATATATGCGGCGAAAAAAGATAAGTGAATGGCTCATGGAACGCCCTGGCATAAAAAATCCTAAAAATCTTGGGATTTTCGTTTTTGAGGGGGATCTTATGTTATAATGTGCAGAAGATAGCAAATATTGATTTCCAAAACAGCGCGGTTGGGATGATATAAGTAAGGAAAGAAAAAGAGAGATATTGAAAGACTTTGGGATAATTTTCAGGAATCAGATAAAGGGGGTCAAAAGGGGGCTGCTGTGAAAAGGCAGCCTTCTTTTATTATGAATTATCACATAGTAGACGGAAAACATGAGCCAGCTCCTTTTTGTTGTCCAATCCCAGCTTTTTAAGAATCTGGGTGGTTTGGTTGGCAATGGTTTTCGGAGAGGAATGAAGCTTTATATCTTTGCCTATCAGGGACTGAAAAACGGACATCTCCGCTTTGGAAAGCTCAGAAAGCGCCGCCATGGCAATCTGATATTCCTGAGCGGTATGTCCTTTGGCAAGCGCTGAAATATTTTCAGGGAGAAGAGCCATCTGATGCTTGAAAATGTATCCCGAAGCAAAGGCTTTTTTTGTAGTTCGGAGAATAATCTCAGGCTCTTCCAATGCAGTGAGTATGAGCACCTTGGCGCTTGTCAGAATACGGATTTCCCGGGATGCCTGGATTCCGTCCGCGGGGGAAGCTCCCAGGTTCAGATCCATCAAGACAATATCCGGCTGGGTGCTCAATGCCATAGTAACGGCTGCCTGTTTACTTCTGCAAGCGCCTGCAATCTTAAATTCCGGATGCTTTGCAAGCATCTTCTGGATTAGAAACAGAAAATCCGGATCGTCATCTACAATCAGTATTTGAATAGGAGCTTTCATGATTCTGCTTTTTTCCTTTCTTTTTGTAATCCAGCGGGAGACAGATCGTGAAGGTTGTTCCGTGGGATGCATCTGTCCGGGATTTTACCTGAATATATCCTTTGTGCGCATTTACCACCTTCCGGCAGTAGGAAAGCCCGAGCCCCAGATGGACGGCATCTGATTTCCCTGTATAAAAGGGCTGAAAAATATGCAGAGCCTCCTCCCTGGAAAATCCGGGTCCGGTATCTGCTATCTGGATTAAAGCAATTTTTCTGCGCGGTACCTGATAGGTCAGAGTCAGGATTCCGCTCTCACCCATAGCCTCTATGGCATTGCCTGTGAGATTGCTTAGTGTTTCTTCCATATGATGATAATCACAATATAAAAAAGGATTTTTCCCGTCAACCTCTATAATAATCTGCCCATTCCATTTTTTCCTCCATTTTTCCACGGTTTTCTGAAATAAAAGGTACATATCCACCTGTTCCGGCATCAGAGTGATTTTCCTGGAGTATACGTTTGTACGCTGTACAAAATCATCTATATGCTTTGCGGAGTGCTCAATAATGTTCAGCTCGTCTTCTGTTCCTGAGGTTCCTGATTCACGTATCATCTGGACGCAGCAGGTAATTTTGGAGGTTTCTCCTTTCAGCATGTGGATCAGGTAAAGGATATTTCCCGGCAAATCAGATGCTTCCTCTGACCAGTCAAAATATTCTCTGTTCAGACGCAGTCCCCATATTCCTTCCCGAAACAAATGATTTACATAATAAAAGAAGATGAACAGCAGGATAAACGCATTGCCCTGCCATAATTTGTACAGTTTTTTCAGCTCCAGAAGGTGGAAGAGGAAGAGCGTGATCAGCCAATACCATAAGGGCAGAAGTCCAATAACGCACATTAGCCTGCGCTGAAAAAACTGAGGATTTTCACGTTCCCTGTGAAGGGACCATAGCATAGGGACTGTAGCAGCGACGCCATACACGAGATTGTAGATGCCTGCGATTTGGAAAGCCTGAGGAGTTTTCCGGTAAAACTCCCGGATATGCGCCCAGGGGTATACAAGCATAAAAACCAGCGCCGGAATAAAGGCCAGAAAGCAAAGGACAGAAAACAGCCGGGGCTTTGTTGCGTTCAGCCGGCAAAAATACATGCTGAGTATCATAACACATGGCATGGACAAATAGTAAAGTACCGAGGTCAGAATAGAATTGAGAAAGTGATTCAGCTCATAGCGGATGCCGAAAATCCAAACCCATTTCCCGGCAAGGATGCCGCCTATATCAATATATTCCTTCAGCACCCCCATGCTCAGAATGAATCCGCAGATACAGCACCACTGATTCACCTTGTTTTTAGGACTGGAAAATAGTACAAGCAGATAAATTACCCATATCAATATAGTAAAGAGCAGTAAAAATTCGTCCGGAAATCCCTGATTAAACATTTTTAAACATTTGAACCTCTTGTATTTAAGGCTGAGACCTGTCCATACCGGCCAGACGCTTAAGGGCAGGCTGGTATCCGTGTTTTGCCGCCAGCCGATAATAATCGGCCGCCTTTTCTCTCTGCCCGGATACCTCATACCAGCAGGCCAGGTTATAGGCAGCCTTGAAAGAGCCTGTTCCGATTACTCCTCCCTGCTCCGGATGTTCGCCGATCTGAAGACAGGTTAAATAGCTGGCTTCAATTTCTGGAAGGAAGCCTATATAAGACGCGGTGTCGGCAAGAACCAGCTTCATATAGAAAAGGCCGCATACAAACCAGTAATCTGCCCGCCCGGAAAGGCGCGCCTGCTCCTTGTCGATAATGCCGCGGGCTTCTGTAAGACAGCTCAGACTGCCGATGTCCATAAGAGTATAAAGATATAGAAGAATTCCTTCGGTCCGGTATCCGGACGCGCCGGGGCAGCTTCCGTAAAAGGCTCTGAACTGTTCCAGGGCTTCCGGGAGTTTTCCCAGATTCCTCAAAGTTGCGGCAAGCTGGAAGCGGTAATAGCTGTCTTCTGGTTCCTGTTCCACCGCCTTGTAAAGATATGCCAGATTTCTGGCGCCTTTATTTTCAAACAAGTAGCCATCGTGATCTGCCTCCAGGGGAATCTGATAGCAGGGAAAGTCCGTATGGGGCTGCTCATGGATGATACCGGAATAGCGCACGCCCGCGGGAAGAAATCTGGGAATAGGGGAGATACTGACCTCGTTTCCGTCGGTTCCCGGAAAGGTATCATAGCGGAGGATGGCTCCCATCCAGCGCGTTCCATAGAGACCGGACAGTCTTCTGACAGACTGCTCCAGCTTTTTCCGGCTGGGAGAACGGAGATATTCGTCAGAATCCAGAATCAGATTCCAGTCCGCATCCGAATGGTTCAGGGCAAAGTTCCGGGCGGCAGAAAAATCATCGCGCCACTGAAAGCTTAAAACCCTGGCCCCGGCCTCTGCCGCGATTTCCCTGGTACGGTCAGTGGAGCCGGTATCAGCAACGATCATCTGATCCACCAGAGGAGCGGCGCTCTGAAGGCACCGCTTCAGAGAGCGCTCGGCGTTTTTAACAATCATTACAAGGCTTATATTCATAAATCGTATATTCTCCTTAATTAATATATTAAAAAACAAACTTTAGTCAAAAACCCCGCAGCAAGCTGAC
>VSNE01000251.1 GCA_009774155.1 Lachnospiraceae bacterium | reverse complement strand
ATTGATGTTGAAATGTTAAATTGAGTGAACATAAACAGATGCTTTTGCGGACAGTTTCATAGGGCGAGGCCCAGCCACCGAGATGAAGGGAAGCGGAATCGAGGTGGAGCATGGCGAAGTATGAGTTAATGCGAAAGTGGATGCGAAAGCAGATGAGGGGTTTTTCTTACAGCCAAATTTCCCCTTTTCAAAGCAGAAAAGGTTTGTTATACTATAAAATAATGAATAACCAAAGGCTTGCGAATATTTGGGAGGTAATGGGATGGAAAAATTAGATAGAGCAACACATGTACTTCAGGCAGACGGGGACAAGGGAGTAGTGCAGATTGCAGACGAAGTGGTTGCGATCATCGCAGGCATGGCTGCAACAGAAGTAAAGGGCGTTGCTTCCATGTCCGGAAATATTAAGAATGAGCTGGTTGCCAAGATGGGTATGAAAAACCTGTCCAAAGGCGTCAAGGTAGAGGTGAGCGACACAGATGTGAAAGTGGATTTGGCGCTCAATATGGTATTTGAGGCAAATATTCTGGAGGTATCCGGAATCGTGCAGGAAAAAGTAAAATCAGCCATTGAGAGCATGACCGGCATGAAGGTGTCCGTGGTAAATGTCCGTGTTGCGGGTGTGGTTCTGGAATAAACAGCAGGACAGCATGATTTGCACAGGTGAAAGAGGGATGTCTTAAGGGACATCCCTCTTATTCTAAACATATACAGAGCTGGTGGAAGAATACAGCTCTTAAGTTTGGCGGAGGATAAGATGAAGAGGAGAGAATTAAGAGAATGTATTTTCCAGCTTCTTTTTCGCGTGGAATTTAACGGACAGGAAGAGATGCCAAAACAGCTCCTTATGTTTGTGGACGATATAAAAGAGGAGAATGAAGCGCAGGAGGAGGACGAAGCCTATATTTCCGGAAAATATGAGAAAATCATGGAGAAGCTGCCGGAGATCGACGCCATGCTGGAGAAGGTGTCCAGAGGATGGAAGCTTTCCCGTATGGGTAAGGTGGAGCTGACGATTCTGAGGCTTGCGGTTTATGAGATGAGGTTTGACGAAGATATCCCGGAGAAGGTGGCTATCAATGAAGCTGTGGAGCTTTCCAAAAAATTCGGCGGGGATGATTCGCCTGCATTCATCAACGGAGTGCTGGCAAAGCTGACGGGGCAGTAGGCAGGATGGCGGGAAATGTGTATTCGGTCAGGCAGGTCAATGCTTATATTAAAAATATGTTTACGCAGGATTTCATGCTGAACCGGATCTATGTCAAAGGTGAGATTTCTAATTGTAAATACCATACGTCCGGACATATCTATTTCTCATTAAAGGATGAGTCCGGCGCCATCGCATGCGTTATGTTCGCCGGGGACCGAAGAGGGCTGGGCTTTCGGATGCAGGAAGGCCAGAAGGTTATCGTGCTGGGCAGCGTCAGCGTCTATGAGAGGGACGGAAAATATCAGCTTTACGCAAAGCAAATCGTGCCGGACGGGGAAGGCGTTTTGTACCAGCGGTACGCACAGCTTAAAAAGGAGCTGGAGGAGATGGGGATGTTTGCTCCGGAGTTCAAGCAGCCGATCCCCTTTTACAGCAGCGCCGTCGGTATCGTCACGGCGCCCACCGGAGCGGCGATCCGGGATATTATAAACATTGCCCGCAGGCGCAATCCCTATGTGCAGTTAATCCTGTATCCGGCGCTGGTGCAGGGAGATCAGGCGGCTCCGAGTATTGTAAAGGGAATCCGGACGCTGGATGCCTACGGGGTGGATGTGATGATTGTGGGCCGTGGAGGCGGTTCCATCGAAGATTTATGGGCATTTAACGAGGAGAGTGTGGCACGGGCGATTTTTGAGTGCCGGACTCCGGTTATCTCGGCAGTCGGGCATGAGACAGATACAACGATTGCCGACTACGCGGCGGATCTGCGCGCTCCGACGCCTTCGGCGGCGGCGGAGCTGGCAGTAGCGGATTACCGGCAGCTTATGAGCGGGATGGAGCTGTTCCGCAGCCAGCTTGCAGACCGGGTAGAACAGAAAATCGTCCGGTACCGGCAGAGACTGGAAAACAGGAAGCTTATGCTCTGCCATGCCGGTCCACAGTATAAGCTGAATGAGAAGCGGCAGTATACGGCGGATCTGATGGACAGGCTGCAGCAGGGAATGAAATGGAAATTAGAGGACAGAAAGCATCGGCTTGGGCTCTGCGCCGGAAGGCTGGAGGGCTGCTCTCCTCTGAAGAAGCTGCAGCAGGGATATTCTTATACGGAGACTTCGGAGGGGAAAGCGCTCTGGAGCATTTCCCAGATAAGTCCCGGGGAGCCGGTGACGATTCATGTAACGGACGGCAGGATATTGGCGAGGGCGGAGGAAACAGAGCCGCTGGAAAGGAACTGACTGGATCAATGGCAAAGGAGAAGAAGGAAGAATTTCGTCTGGAAGAGGCATTCGGAAGGATAGAAGAGCTTTTGGAGAAGCTGGGAGATAAGGATGTGTCCCTGGAAGAGTCATTTTCTCTGTACCAGGAAGGTATGAAGCTGTTAAAACAGTGCAATGATAAGATTGACCACGTGGAAAAACAGATGCTTCAGATCGACGAGGAGGGACAAATCCATGAATTTTCATGAGGAACTGAAGGAAAGAACCGACTGGACGCAGGAAGTAGTAGCAGGCTTTCTTCCGGCGGAAGAGGGCTACCAGAAAAATGTTATGGAAGCAATGAACTACAGTGTGCTGGCAGGAGGAAAACGCTTAAGGCCGCTGCTGATGTATGAGACATACCGGATGTTCGGCGGGACGGGCGAGGTCGTTAAGCCGTTTATGGCGGCAGTGGAGATGATCCATACCTATTCTCTGGTACACGACGATCTGCCTGCCATGGACAATGACGAATACCGCAGAGGAAAGCTTACGACCCATGCAAAATACGGTCATGCCATGGGTGTTCTGGCAGGCGACGGGCTTTTGAACTATGCTTTTGAGACGGCCGCTTCCGCATTTGACTGCGGAGAGGATACAATGAGAACCGCCGGGGCGCTGCGTGTTCTGGCAAAAAAAGCGGGCATTTACGGGATGATCGGCGGTCAGGCGGTGGATGTACAGTCATCGGGCGGATCGGTTTCCCGGGAAAAGCTGGACTTTATTTATAAGCTGAAGACCGGGGCGCTTCTGGAGGCTTCCATGATGGCAGGCGCTATTCTGGCGGGGGCGTCAGAGGAAGAAGTAAGGACTGTAGAACAGATTGCATCCGATGTGGGACTGGCGTTTCAGATCCGGGACGATATTCTGGATGTGACAAGCACGCTGGAGATGCTTGGAAAACCAATTCGCAGTGATGACAGGAACGAAAAGACGACCTATGTAACGATAAGAGGACTGGAGCAGGCGTCAAAGGACGTGGAGGAGATTTCCGGCAGGGCTCTTTCCCGCCTCGCTTCCCTTTCCTGCGAAAATGAATTTTTAACGGAACTGATAAAATCCCTGATATACAGAGAAAAGTAGAGGTTACGGACCATGGCGCTGGAAAAGATTAATCAGGTCAATGATATTAAGGAAATTCCTCCGGAGGAATATGATACCCTGGCCGCAGAGATTCGGGAGTTTTTGGTTGGGAAGATCAGTGAGTCCGGGGGACACCTGGCATCCAATCTTGGTGTAGTGGAGCTGACAATGGCTCTGCATCTGTGTTTTGATTTGCCGAAGGATAAGGTAATATGGGATGTGGGACATCAGTCCTATACGCATAAGCTTCTGACCGGCCGGAAGGCAGGATTCGACAAGCTGCGCAAATACGGCGGCATGAGCGGATTTCCAAAGAGGAAGGAGAGCGACTGCGACTGTTTTGATACGGGCCACAGTTCCACCTCCATATCCGCCGGCATCGGGCTGGTAGAGGCGAGGGATCTGCTGGGCAGGGATGAATATATCATCTCTGTCATCGGAGACGGGGCATTGACCGGAGGCATGGCATATGAGGCGCTGAACAATGCGTCCCAGCTGAAAACGAATTTTATTATTGTGCTCAATGACAACAATATGTCTATTGCGGAGAATGTGGGAGGCATGTCAGAATATCTGAACGGGCTTCGGACCAATGAGGTGTATACGAGCTTCAAAACCGGGGTGGAACAGTCCCTGAACCGGATTCCGGGCGGAAATCATCTGGCAAACCAGTTGAAAAGGACGAAGAGCGGGATTAAGCAGCTCCTGATTCCGGGGATGCTGTTTGAAAATATGGGCATTACCTACTTAGGACCGGTGGACGGACACGATATCCAGAAGCTGCTGGACGTATTTCGGAAGGCGAAGCGTGTGAAGGGGGCGGTTCTTGTCCATGTACTCACAAAAAAGGGGAAAGGATATGCCCCCGCAGAGCGTCATCCTGCCAGATTTCACGGCGCCGAGCCGTTTGATAT
>VSNE01000250.1 GCA_009774155.1 Lachnospiraceae bacterium | reverse complement strand
TACCTACGTTATATACTAATGCAAAATATCAAAAAAGAAAAGAGGAAATTTGATTTTTTTATGCACAATCCCTCGTATTAACAATTTTTCCCATCTGTTTCCTTCTGTACATCGTTTATAAAAATAGGCCTGCACATCGTTCATAAATTGCAGAGGCTTCTCATAAATTATATCAAAAGAACTCTCTCATAGGAGCCTGCCATGAGCGCCAAAACAAAAATATGGGTCTTTCATATGAAAGAACTAATCTATACTGCGGTCTTTATTATCCTTGGTATTGTCTTTCTTCTGCTGATGGTTTTCATGTTTTCTCCTGACAAAAAGATGCCGGCAGAAGCAGAGATTCCTTCCCGATATACCGCCGGCATCTATACTGCTTCCATGACCCTGGGCGGCAATCCTGTCGAAATCGCGGTTACTGTAGATGAGAACTATATTTCCTCCATCCGGTTCCGCCAACTGGACGAAACCATATCTGCCATGTATCCGCTTATGGAGCCTGCACTGGAATCACTTTCCGGCCAAATCTGCGAATCTCAGTCACTGGACAATATTTCTTATTCCGAGGACAGTCAATATACCTCGCTGATGCTGCTGAGCGCCATCCGAACTGCTCTTGATAAAGCAGAAAATTAAACAAAATCCTTCTCCTGGCCAAAAGGCTCAGGCGAAGGATTTTGTCAGGAAATACGACTTTTACGATAACAGGAACCGGAATCCCGGCTGCCAGAAGGCATCACTGGCGCAGATAGATTCCCTGAGATTCTATCCATTCATCCAGCTCTGCCAGGCAGTCCTCATTCCAGGTGGGGCTTAATTTTTCCTCTGCCCTTCCTTCCGGCTCCTGCGTCGTGAGCTCTTCTTTTCCTTCCATGCGCAGCACCTTTGTTCTGATATATTCGCAGACCCGTCCGTATTCATCCGGATGAATACAGAACTTTGGGTCCTTCCGTAAAATATGCTGCATGCACTCTTCATAGTCCATCCAGCGCACCTCCTCCACCTCCTCTTTCTGAAGGCAGAATTCCTCATCCTTAATATTTCTCACACAGACATAAACCGCACTGATCTGACGATCATAAAAACGCTGCCCGTGAAATTCGGTGTCCACAGTCTGCCGATGCCAGAACAGATGCTGCAGCTCTTCCTGCTCTGCGGATATCCCAAGCTCTTCTTTCAGCTCCCGAAGCGCCGATTCCATAAAATCCCCGCCGGACGGGATATGCCCCGCCGAGGAAGTGTCATAACAGCCGGGAAACGCATCCTTATCCGCCGCCCGCTTCTGAAGCAGCACATCTGCCGAACCAGTCTCTTCATTTCTCCTGATGAGCCATATATGGGAGGTCCCGTGGATATCCCCCTCCCGGTGTACTGTCCCGCGCTCCTTTTTCTCTCCGGTCAGGTTCCCGTCCCAGTCCCGGATATCCAGATATTCATCCATTCTTTTTTTCCTCCGTCTGTCTGTATTCTCCCAGCAGCAGATCCACCATGCGCCCATAGCTTCTGCTGCCCTCCTTCTGTGCGTTTGCCTTCAGATAAGTATCATTCACCTTATCGGAAATCTCCGATACAGGTCCTTCAAACTGCGCCCAGTAATACCTATGGTATGTATAATCCAGCTCCGCCTGACTGCAAAGCTGACTGCGCACCTTCAGAAACCTGTCATAATCTGCCCGGTACAGCGCATTAATGCTGTGCGTATAGGCCAGCAGAAGGCCGCTGTACTGAAGATTTGCATCCTCCGCGCCGATACATGCCAGATAAGCGATATAGTTCGCCTCATCTTCCCGCATAAATCCCTTCAGATGAGACAGCTCGTGACAGAGCACCGCGGGCTGGTTATGAGCCGGAATATCCGGATTATAGTGAGCCTCCATAGTATAGGGCCCGGAAACGCCCTCTAAGGATTCCAATGACAGTACTGCGGAGGCAATCACCGGCTTGGCCTTCGGATACCATCCGGAAAGCTGCGGATACTTCTCCCCAAGTTCTTCCATAGCATCCCTTGTCTTCTCCCTCATCTGCTCCGGCAATGCACACAATCCGTTCTCCTGCGTTACAATCCGGGCGGCAGTCTTGTCTATCCGATCCGTCAGCCACAGGCACAGATTTTCCAGCTCCTCCGCAGTAGATTTTTCCATAGGAAGCCCTGCCAGCTCTGAAAACGGAATCCGGTGATAGTTAATACCGCAGTTGACGGTGAATACAAAAAACCATAAAATTCCTATCTTCACAATTCCTGAAAAAGTAATGCCCAGCCATTGCCGGATCTTGATCTGCTTTTTCCACATACGCCGGATGCCTGCCGCCACATATCCGCATAAACAGAACAACAGGATGTAGATAAACAGTTCATCCACTGCAAACGGCACCAGGCCGCTGACGCTTCCCAGCGTCCTCATAATGACCGGATATACGGTAACCGCGTAGCCTTCCGCAAATCCCGAAACATTTCTCGCTAAAAACTGGAGGATCATGGCAAAAAGAAACAGGCCCCCAAAAAGAGTCCGCTGCCTCACCTTTGAATATGGTCTGTCTGTCCTAAACATATGAAAACTGCTCCTGTAAATATTAAAAAATCTGATAAGTTAAACACCACGCTGCTAAGCCATTTCCAGGGAGTCCGAAAGCTTATATAATCTACCACATAACCCCTTTTGCACCGATCATACAGATTGGAAAGGGCTCCTCCTGACATCAGAGAAAACCCCAGCTTCTGCATCGTACAGCCTTTCTTGCAGAGAAGCCTTAAAAGCATGCCGGCGCACCCAAACGTCATCAGGCCGCTGCATCGGATAATCGCCGGCATATGCCCTTTGAATCTGCTCCCCGCAGTCCCGTAATTATAGAATCTTGTCAGACGGACCCGGTCATTACAGAACATATAATCGCAGTCAAGCTTCGGATTCACCTCTATTTCCCTCTTGACTGCCAGATCTGCCCGAAACAGCCCCAGCGCAAGCTTTATCCATATAAGTCTCATGTCTTCTACCCCTGCATCTCCAGCGCCGGAACTCCGCGCATGGTGATAAGCGGGCCTCCCCGGCGTTCAATATAATCCCGGGTAATCGTCACCTGGCCGATGTTGTCGTCCTTTGGAATCTCATACATAATATCCAGCATAAAGTCCTCAATGATCGCACGGAGGGCGCGGGCCCCTGTATCCTTTTCCATCGCCTTCCTGGCAATTGCGCGAAGCGCATCCTCCGCAAAGTTCAGCTTCACCTCGTCCAAAGCCAGCAGCTTCTGATACTGCTTCAGAATCGCGTTTTTCGGCTCCTTCAGAATCTGAACCATCATATCCTCCGACAGTGCATCCAAAGTAAAAATAACCGGAAGACGGCCAATAAATTCCGGAATCATTCCGAAATTCCGGATATCCTCCACCGTTACCTGCCGAATCAGGTTTTTGTCATGGTCATATTTATCCTTCAGATCCGCACGGAAACCAATCGACGACTGCTTGTTCAGCCGCTCCTTGATAATGTCCTCCAGATCCGGAAAAGCCCCTCCGCAGATAAACAAAATATTTTTCGTATTGATGGTCTCCAGCGGAACCATTGCATTTTTGCTGTTGGCGCCTACCGGGACTTCCACCTCGGCACCCTCCAGCAGCTTTAACATTCCCTGCTGTACAGACTCGCCGCTTACATCCCTCTGATTCGTATTCTTTTTTTTCGCAATCTTATCTATCTCGTCAATAAAAACGATTCCCCGTTCTGCTTTCTCCACATCGTTGTCCGCAGCCGTCAGAAGCTTAGACAGAACGCTTTCGATATCGTCTCCGATATATCCCGCCTCCGTTAAGGAGGTGGCGTCCGCAATGGCAAGCGGTACGTCCAAAAGCCTCGCCAGCGTCTTTACCAGATAAGTTTTGCCGCTTCCGGTAGGTCCAATCATCAGCATATTAGACTTCTCGATCTCAATGCCGTCCGCCTCTGCCCCTGCCATTACGCGCTTATAGTGATTGTAGACCGCCACGGAAATAACCTTCTTCGCCTTCTCCTGACCGACCACATATTCATCCAGACTTTCCTTAATTTTATGCGGAGCCGGTATGGAACGCACATCCAATGATTTCTTCGGCGCTTCCTGATTTTCCGGAGCCTTCTTTTTCACTTTCTGCCTCTTCGGAATCAGATTCTGAAGATCCGACAAATTAATCATGCTGATATTCGGCATCCTGGAAAAATCCATTTTACTGTAATCCACATTGCCGTTGTTCATCATATCCATAGTTCTCTGCATGCATTCCGGACAAATGCTGATATCCTTTGTCAGATGAATCATCTTCCCGGCTTTGCTCTCCGGACGGTGGCATACGAAGCATACGTCTTCATAGCTGTTGTCCTCAGATTCGGCCTGCTCCGTTTTTTTCAGTTCCTGTTCTTTATTGTCAATATCCATATAAATCCCCTTTTCTCATTGTATAAATTATATTATACAG
>VSNE01000025.1 GCA_009774155.1 Lachnospiraceae bacterium | reverse complement strand
TCTTAAAAAATTATTAATAAAAAACGCTATTCATTACAATTCATTTATCGTTTCTGTTATCGCCATGCTCCGAATACGTTTTGACGGGGCATAAACCGCAATAACAGCGGAAACCATATCAAATACAACGATAATGCAAAGTAATTTTAACGGCAGGCTCCAGGCAATTCCAAAATATCGGGTGAGCAGCTTTATATGCAGGAAACGGTTAAGCGCGAGTCCGGCGCCGCAGCCGACCGCAAGACCGGAAACAGCATACGTAAAAGCTTCGGCGGCAATCATTTGTTTAAGCTGTCTGCCGTCCATACCAATGGCCCGCATAGCGCCGTACTGTTTTATCCGGGAGGCCACGCTCACTGAAATACTGTTAATAATGTTGAACATTGTAATCATGGCGATGATTGCCAGAAAGCAATACATAACAAACTGTGTCGCCAAATAAGCAGTTGTATCTTCCTGATTGCTCTCACGCAAATCTGAAAAAATCACGCTGCCCTCAACAAGATTGTTAATTTGCCGGACGGTTCCGTCGGAAGCGTTTTTTCCTAGCTGCACGCCAATCATATTATAATTTTGTTCACTTGTCAGCCATTCAAAGGTTTCCTGAGAACAGATGATACCGTACTCACTGGAATACAGACCGGCAGATACGGCACAGGTAATCTCAACCTCTTTTCCTGCAATCTGAATGGTATCTCCAACCTTTAAAGGGTTGTCTGTATTACGGATCGTCATAACCTGACCACTGTTTCCGTAGATTGCCGATATATCCCCTTCAACTACACTATCCGCTGAACTATCCAGCAGAAAATTACTGTAGGAGGTCAGATTAACATGGTCAACCCCATCTCTTGAGGAGGAAGCAGAAATATTATCCATGTATGAAACGCCGAAAATATGCTCCACTCCTGAAACCGCACTGATTTCGTTAAATAAATTTTGATCCAGTACCAGTGCGTTAGCATAACCATTGAGTACAATATCCGGCTGCCATGGCCGTAAAGTCGGTAATAATGCGTGTGCAAAATCCAGTCCTACCGAAAAGCACAGGAACAGAACAATGCTGAGGGAAAAGCTGGCGGTCAACAGAAACCAATTTTTCTTAGACGCTGTTGCATGATAAATACCCAGTGTCCATTCGACTTTACCAAAGCTCAGCTTTAATGTATGCCGTACAGAGGGCATGGTTTCCGTGTTACCGGAAACTGCAGCCATCGGTGAAACCTTAGCAGCGCGTTCAGCGGGAGATTGTGACGCCAGCAAAACGGTTGCAATTCCAACTGCCGCGCCAAAAATAAGTCCGACAGGGCTAAGCGCAAATATCGGTATGGCAGCAAATTCACCGCCAATATAATGTAACAGCGCGCAAACGCCCCAGCTAATCGCTGTTCCTAAAATCAGGCCGGCCGGAACTGCCGTTTTGCACCAATTTAATGCTTCCAGCCGCACAAACCGAATAATTTGCCGGCGGCTTGCCCCGATACAGCGCATCATACCAAAAAATTTCGTCCGCTGGGTCACATTGCTGTTCATGCTGCCTGCAATCATCAGCACCCCGGCTAAAAGCACTAAAACAAATAAAATAGCCGCTATTCTATAAATGCTGTTCATAGACGTATTGCTGCTCTGTCCTGCAATACCCATGACAGCAGTATTTTCGGAAATGCTGTCCTCCGGCAAACCATATTGCTCCTTGATTTCGGATATTGTCCCGGAGGCTTTTGCTGCATCCTCGAACTGCACATAACAGATTGGACTGGTTGTGATACCGTTTTTCTCCATAATTGCAGTAAAAGCTGTTTGTGTCATATATACTGCAATCAGATAGCTTTGCCCTTGATAATATTTTTTATCATCTGAACCAAAACCCGACACAGTAAAATCGGCATTTCCGACAGGAGTGTATAAGGTCACGCTGTCACCAGGCTGTACATTCAAAGCAAGTTTTGCGTTGGAGCTAAGCACTATTTCGTCATCGCTTCGTGGATAGGTTCCTTCCTCAATGCCCTTTGCAAGCTGCGTCATATATGTTTCATCGGTTCTGTACAGGGCAGCACTTTTTTCATTGATATAGTATGGCTGGTCTGCATCCAAATTGAAAACTTCCGACCAGCCAACAGCAGCAACATCAGAACGCTGACTGATTTCTTCCGCAATATCCTGAGAAATATTTTTCAGTCGGATATGCCAGCTTCCATGCTTGCTCTGCAAATAAGAATCCTGTGCCCGAATCACCATATCCGCCACGCTGAAAATTGTTGTCACAAGCAGTACAGAAACAATGATACATAGGATTGTCATGCGATTCTGCCTTTTTCTTACTTTTGCAGAAATCGGAATAAGACTAAGATAGCTTTTCATTCGCAGCGCCTCACACCGATAATTGCTGCATACATTTCTAATAAATTCACTGTATAAACACCTCTTTCTGTTTTGATAACCTCAGTATAGCAAAAAAATCCTACGCCAATATTACAATCAGCCTACAATTTTGTAGGAATCGGGAAATTTATTGTGGAGGATCATCTTGTATTATCTATTATTGTCCTGTTGCTCAATTTTCAGAAGACCTCAATACTTTTCTAAAATTATTATTTCAGGCAGTTCTCTGTTTCCTTGTCATCAATGTACTCCCGCATTGACATGCTCTTTCGTATCCTCTATAATTTTTATTGCGAAACCGGTATCTGTTTAAGCGGGACAAAGGGCACAGAACACTGTATCCGCAGGCTGCTCCATTCACCGGCGGAAATAAGAGTCTACGGAGGAAAACATAATGAAATCAATTTGCGGAATTGACTGTACAAAATGCGAATTAAGCGGTGATTGTAATGGATGCTCTGCAACAGGAGGCCAACCTTTCGGAGCGGAATGCATTATTGCACAATGCTGCAAAAGAGGAAAGACAGCGTTAAATGAATTAAAGGAAAAACTGATTGCAGCGTTTAATGCCCTTAACATTCAGGATATGGAAAAAGTGACCGAGCTTAATGCGCTCAAGGGATCGTTTGCCAACATTGAATATATTTTGCCTAACGGACAGACCGTAAAGTTCTGGGATGACGACAGGATTTATCTGGGGAATCAGCTTCATAAAAGACACAGCGACAGATGCTATGGGATTATTGCTGATGAAACATATCTTATGGTGTCAGAGTACAGCGGTTATGGTTCTGATGCGGAAATTATCGTATTCAAACGATGGAATTAAGCAACGGAAAAACAGAGTAACAGGCTGCAGTTGCCGGGAAAGAATTAGTGACGGGGAAATAAACAGCCCGGTAAGACCGGAAGCCGCGGAGGGTCATAGGTCAATATGTATAAATCTTTATCCGAAATGACACTGGAAGAATTATGGGAACTATTCCCAATCATCCTTTCGGAACATAAAAGCTGCTGGGGACATTGGTATGAAGAAGAAAAACAAAATATAATGTCTCTTTTGCATGACGAAATTTTAAGAATCAGTCATATTGGAAGTACGGCAATAAACAGTATCATGGCAAAACCAATCATTGATATTCTTGTTGAAATTCCAAAGAATGTTTCTATGGCAGATATAAAGAAAAAACTGGCAGACAGCGGTTACATATGCATGTGGGAGGGAGAAAACAGAAAATCTTTTAACAAAGGATATACCGATAAAGGATTTGCAGAAAAAGTATTCCACTTGCATTTGCGTTATTATGGCGATAACGATGAACTGTATTTTCGGGATTATATGAACGATCATCCGGCTTTGGCAAAGGAATACGAGAAGTTGAAGATTTCCCTCCGGAAGAAATATGAACATAACCGGGATGCTTATACCCAGGCAAAAACCGCATTTATCTCAAAATATACCCAAAGCGCAAAAATAAAATATGTAAACAGGTATGAAGCGCCTCCCTGTCTACCGTGGAAGGAAACCACGTAATAAAGTTAAGGAAAGAATCAAAGACAGTACAAACGTAAGACCGGCAGACTTGTGAGAAATCACCGTTTACCGGTTTTCTTTTTTTATAAAAAGAAATACTGCACAAGAATCATATAGAGCACGGTTCCCCCGGCAATACTCAGCAGCGTGTTTCTTTTCCACCTGTGCAGCAGAAAAATAAATCCAACGGCAATCATCTCCGGCAGTCCATGATAATCAGAGAATACAGCATCCTTCAGACAATAGACTACCAGAAGCCCAATGACTGCATGGGGCAGCGCTCTTCCCAGACAAGTAATATATTTCGGCGGAGTCTTCCCCTCCGGAAAAATAAGAAACGGCAGAAACCTGGTCAGCACTGTCCCTGCCGCGACAGCAAAAATAGTGATCACACTTTGCTCTGTTGTCATTTTACAGCCTCATCTTCTTCTTTTTTCCTTCTCAAAGTAAAGCACAGGATAATCAGCGCCATAGCCGGTAAAATAAAACGCCCGCTCCCGAAAACCAGCAGACAGAGAAAGGAACATCCAAGCCCTGTAAGTGCAGATCTGCGGCCTTTGCCCTCCTCCCACTGGTTCAGAAACATCACCACAAACAGCGCTGTCATGACAAATTCGATGCCTTTGGCGTCAAATTGGATGACATATCCAAGCAGCGCTCCAAGCGTTGCTCCGCCCACCCAGTAAGCCTGGTTCAGCAGAGTCACAAAAAACATAAACCACCCTCGATCCACATCCGGCGGCGGCTCCACACTGCAGTTGACGGTAAAGGACTCATCGCACATCCCATAGATGAGATAAAACTTTTTCCAGCCCACGTTTTTGTATTTGTCCAGCATGGAAATCCCATAGAACAGGTGCCTTGCATTGACCATTAAGGCGAGAAAAAACGCATAAACAGGCTGGAATGCTGACAACAACAGATTGACAGTCACAAATTCCATAGATCCGGCAAAGATAAAAAAGCTCATCAGCATGGGATAAAAAACGGAAAATCCTTTACTTCGCATAAGAAATCCATAAGATATTCCCAAAAACAGAAAACCCACCGCGATGGGTATCGTGTGGGGAAGGGCGGCCTGAAATGCTTTCCTTTTCATAAATGTTCACCTCGTAATTCCTGATTCCCGCAAGCAATAAGCCAGGCGCCATACTTGCATGAGCTTTTGGCAAATGCCCTGAAGGGCATAAATACCCTGAAGGGCATAAATACCCTGATGGATATAAATACCATCGTGGATACCCCGCCGCTTATAGCAGAGTTATTGACTTTTCAGGAAGGATTTTATATAATATATCATACAATCATCTATTATTTAAAACAATTTGTTTTTTATATTATATAATCGTCTGTTATATTTGTCAACAGAAAGGGAACCAGGATGGAATTAGGAGAAATCATCGCTTATAATCTAAAGGAACTGCGTACAGAACGCAATCTTACCCTGGGACAGCTATCCAGGCGGTCAGGAATCAGTAAGGCCATGCTTTCCGAGATAGAAAAGGGCGGCAGCAATCCCACCATCAATACGCTCTGGAAGATTGCCAATGGGCTTCATGTTCCTTATACAAGGCTCATGGACAGTATTGAAAGGGAAATTACCGTTGTCCGTAAATCCGAACTGACTGTCCAGACGGGTGAAACAGAACATTACCGTGTCTTCTGTTATTTTGGAAGCGCACCTGTCCGCAATTTTGAACTGCTCTATGCGGAACTGGATGCCCACAGCTCCAACGCTTCTATCGGCCATTCGGAAAAAACACAGGAATATATTTACATGATCCAGGGAGAACTATTCCTTCAGACAGATACCGGCAGCCATACGCTTGCAAAAGGAGATGCCCTCGTCTTCGATTCCTCCATCGGGCATACCTATATCAATCAGACGGATGCCCTGATTAAATTTCTGATCATCAATTTTTATCCGGCCGCGCTGTAACGGTCAGCATATTCCCCTTGAATTTCGGTAAGACGCAGCCTTTAAAGGTCAAACGTGATGAATCCGCTGAAACCACCGCATATCCAAAGCTGCTAAAGATTTATAAGGAATTGAACCGCCAAAATGGGATTATCTTTGACGCAGAAAGGGAACGCAATGATTTAAAGCTTGAACGTGACAGCCTGAAAGGATTTGCGAAGCTGACAAAGAAAGGGGAACTGCAAAACAGGATTGACCGCAAGAACGAGGAAATAGAACTTCTGAAAGTCGGTTTGTCAGGGATAGCGTTGTCCGTCAGATTAAAAAGAGACACATCCGTCACATTAAAACGGTAGTGTAAAATAGTTTTTTTACAGCCTCTTTATAAGACTTTTATACATTTCTTCAAAGCCCTTATTTTACCTACATCTCTATGATTGCCCTATTTTATTACTGTTCGGTAAGAATATATAACTTTGCTTTGAAAAGCAATCCTATTCCCGTTTTCGATATTTCATTTTTTAGACTAATGTATGAATACATCAGATACGCACATTCTATAAAATACTGCTGCCCCCAAAATGTAAACCATTCCGACATACAAAAAGACACCACTACCTATATCGCTATAAGTAATGATGTCTTATGTTTTTACTATATCAAGGCTCACCATTTGTCGTAACTCTGTCGTAAAATACAAATATCAGCCTTTTAAAACGTCTGTAAATGCCTTATTTTCGGCATTTTATTTATCAAGGCTCTTCATCGTCGGGAACAGCAGTACATCTCTAATCGCCGGGCTGTTTGTAAGCAGCATCACCAGCCGATCAATGCCGTATCCAATACCCCCGGTAGGCGGCATGCCGATCTCCAATGCATTCAGAAAATCTTCATCTGTATGGTTCGCCTCTTCGTCACCTGCGGCAAACGCGGCCTCCTGTGCGGCAAAACGTTCTCTCTGATCAATCGGATCGTTTAGCTCAGAGTAAGCATTCGCCATCTCACGCCCGGTAATAAACAGCTCAAAACGCTCCACATATTCCGGCTTGTCCGGTTTCTTCTTAGTAAGCGGAGAGATTTCAATAGGGTGATCCATAATAAATGTCGGCTGAATCAGCTTCTCTTCACAGCATTCCTCAAAAAACAGGCTTAATATATTGCCCTTTGTATGGCGATCCTCGTACTTAATATGATGTTCATCCGCCAGCTTCCTGGCTGCTTCCGTATCGGCAACCTCATTAAAATCAATACCTGTATATTTCTTCACCGCATCAATCATAGTCAGACGCTCGAACGGCTTGCCGAGATCAATTATCTGATCGCCGTAAGGCACCTGAGTCGTTCCAAGAACCTCCTGCGCCACATATCGATACATATTTTCCGTCAGATCCATCATACCATAATAATCAGTATAAGCCTGATACAGCTCCATTAAGGTAAATTCCGGGTTGTGTCTGGTATCTACGCCCTCATTACGAAATACGCGTCCGATCTCGTACACTCTTTCCATCCCGCCGACGATCAGCCTCTTCAGATACAGTTCCAGAGAAATGCGGAGCTTCACATCCTCATCCAATGCATTATAATGAGTTTCAAAGGGCCTTGCAGCCGCGCCGCCTGCGTTAGATACAAGCATAGGAGTTTCTACCTCCATAAAGCCTTGCCCGTCCAGATAGCGGCGGATAGCGCTGATAATCTTAGAACGTTTTACAAAGGTGTCCTTTACCTCCTCATTCATAATTAAATCGGTATATCTCTGGCGGTATCTCAGATCCGTATTGGTCAGCCCATGATATTTTTCCGGAAGAATCTGAAGACTCTTGGATAAAAGAGTCACAGAGGACGCATGAATAGAAATCTCCCCTGTCTTTGTCTTGAACACTTCGCCCTCAATGCCTACAATATCCCCGATATCATATTTCTTAAAATCTTTATAAGAATCCTCCCCGATGCTGTCTCTTGCCACATAGGACTGGATAGTACCCTTTAGATCCTGAATGTTGCAAAAGGATGCTTTTCCCATAACACGCTTCTGCATAATTCGGCCCGCCAAACGGACCTTCTGTCCCTCCATGGCATCAAAGCTGTCTTTAATATCTTTGCTGTGATGGGTCATATCATATTTTGTAATCCGGAACGGATCCTTTCCTTCTGCCTGAAGAGCCGCCAGCTTCTCACGGCGCACCTTCAAAAGCTGATTCAAATCCTGTTCCTGAATATTTTTTGCTTCTGCCACTTCTCTCACTCCTTAGTTTGCTCTGTGAATACTGAGTACCTTATATTGTACTACTCCTGCAGGTGCTTCTACATCAACCACATCTCCAACCTTTGCACCGATCAGGGCGCGTCCAATCGGGGACTCATTGGAAATCTTATTCTGAAGGCTGCTTGCTTCTGATGAGCCAACCAGCTTATACTCTTCCTCCTCGTCAAATTCAATATCCAGAACACGGACCAGGCAGCCTATGCTGATCTTATTCAGATCGATTTCCTCATCCAGAACCACCTCTGCATTCTTCAGAATCTTCTCAATCTGTTCGATTCTTGCTTCAATATCACGCTGCTCATCCTTTGCCGCATCATACTCTGCGTTCTCAGACAGGTCTCCCTGCTCTCTTGCCTCTTTAATCTTCTGCGCAATCTCTCTTCTTTGAACTACTTTCAAATCCTGGAGCTCATCCTCCAGCTTTTTCAGCCCCTCATACGTCAAAATATTTTTCTTATCTGCCATCCTCTACACCTTCCAATTCATTTTCCAATCGCTTTGTTTTTCTGCAATTCAAATTAAACAAAAAAATTCCGCGCCTTCTGTCGTTGAGACACCAGCAAAGCCGGTGTCTCATATAATCATGGTATTATAACTTACTGTATTGATAATGTCAAGATGCTTTTCCCATTCACGGATATCAAGCGCCAGATTCCCCGGCATACGCTCTCCCGGAACCTCCTCAAATACCACAATCAAAAGTCCGCGCTCCTCCATGGCTTCCTCTGCCAGTTCTTCAAAAATCTCCGGCCGGCCGGTCACAATATAGAGCAGATTCAGATCTGCCGTCAAAAGCTCCGCGATCTGTACAATCTGATAAGCCGGACGCTCCGCGTCATCCACTAATGTCAGCTCCAGATTTTTTCGGGAAATTCCCTGTTCCCGCCGAAGGTAGGTCACAATTTCAGGAACTCTCACTATATATAGGAAGAAACTCCTTCGCTCCTCCTGCCTTATCTCCTCTGTATTCTCTCTTTTCTTCCAAAAGGAAAACAATCTGCGAAAGAACCCCATAGCGGACACCCATCTGTATATTTTACTCTAGTATATGTTAAAGATTACAGATTAAATCCTCCAATTCTTCCAGACTTTCCACCTCATTGACCCTTGCACGGAGTTTTGCCGAGTTCGGATATCCGGCTGTATACCATGCCACATGTTTACGCATTTCACGGATGCCGGTATAAACCCCCTTATATTTTACCTGAAGCCTCCCATGACGCAGAATCATCTCCTTTACCTCGCTTGTGGAAGGCCCTTCCTCCTTTTCTCCTGTCTCCATCCAGTGCAGAATCTGATGAAAGATCCATGGGTTTCCCTGAGCTCCTCTCCCTATCATGATTCCGTCACATCCTGTCTCCTTCAGCATGCGCTCCGCCGCCTCCGGGGAGGCCACGTCTCCATTGCCAATAACCGGAATCTTTACCGCCTCTTTTACCTGACGGATAATATCCCAGTCTGCCTTCCCATGATAGTACTGATCTCTTGTCCTTCCATGAACCGCCACGGCGGCGGCTCCGCACCCCTCTGCAATCCTCGCAATCTCTGCCGCATTCACATGCTCCTCGTCAAAGCCCTTGCGGATTTTTACTGTCACGGGCTTTTGAATTGCTCTCACTGTCTTTGTTACAATCTCTTCCACCAGCCCGGGGTTCTTCATCAATGCCGCTCCCTCCCCGTTGCCGGCCACCTTCGGAACCGGACAGCCCATATTAATATCCAATATGGAAAAGGGACGATCCTCAATTCGCTTTGCCATCTCACTCATAATATCCGGATCAGAACCGAATAGCTGCAGAGAAACCGGAGGCTCTCTGTCATCAATGGAAAGCAGGCTCTCTGTATTCTTATTCCGAAAAAAAATCGCCTTTGCACTTACCATTTCCATACACAAAAGCCCTGCCCCCTGCTCCTTGCAGAGCAGACGAAATGGCAGGTCAGTCACGCCTGCCATCGGTGCAAGAACCAGATTATTTTTTAATGTCACATTCCCAATCTGCAATGTCCGAATCATTCTATTTCCTCACCAAGGAAAAATACCCGATAATATAGCTTCAATGCCTGTAAAAGCTCTGCCTTCTCCTTCTGAATTTTCCGAATTTTCAACTCGCTCCCAATATCATCATACAGCAGGTCGCCCTCATCCGCGGCCACCTCCAGAAAAAGCTCCCCATCCTCATCGAATACCAGAGTCAGTACGCCTCCTACATCTTCTGTAAAAAGGACGCACATGATCTTAAGCTCATCCTGAACCTGCTCCGGAAGACCTTTAAAATCTTCATTCAAATAATACTTCTGCTCATAAGCGCTTGCGCCGCAGAGCACTACCTGCTTCTGATACATGTTTTCTCCTTTATACATAGCCGTAAAGTCCACGCACCGACACCTCGCCTGCATAGACATTAACCGTTTCGCCGTTCTCTTTTCGGACAACAAGCTCTCCATTTTTATTGATGCCGGTTGTTGTTCCCGTATACTCATTACCAGGCTCCAGCACACGGATTTGGTGTCCTCTGTTTACACAGATTTTATTATATTCTTCATACAAAGCAGATAAATCCTCGGTCTGAAGAAAAATCTCATAAATTCTCTCCAATTCTTCCATGATGCTTGCCGCCAATTCCGCTCTCGGTATCTTTTTCCCCAGCTCCACACTCAAAGAGCCTGCAGTCTGACGGATCTCTTCCGGAAAGCTCCCCTGGTTCACATTAATGCCCGCCCCGATGACTACATAATTAATATAATCTATCTCTGCATTCATCTCCGTTAAAATACCGCACACCTTTTTGCCGCAAACCACCACATCATTCGGCCACTTGATTCCTGCGTCAAGCCCCGTTACCTTCCGGATTCCCTGTGCCGCTGCCATTGCCATCAAAAGCGTCAGCCTGGATGCATGCTCCGGACGGATTTGTGGACGAAGCAGCAAGGTCATGGCAATATTTGTCCCTTTGGGGGTTTCCCAGCCTCTTCCTCTGCGTCCTCTGCCGCCGATCTGTTCGTCCGCTATCACAAGAGTCCCCTCGGCAGCTCCTTCCTCTGCAATACGCTTGGCATAACTGTTTGTGGAGTCTACACTTTCCAGATACAGACAGCTTTGAGCCATCCATCTGGTATGAATACGGCTTCTGATTTCCTCTGCAGTCATTACATCCGGAATCTCGCAAATCCGATAACCCTTATTTTTAACTGCTTCAATTTCATATCCTTCCTCTTTAAGCTGACGGATTACCTTCCAGACTGCCGTGCGGGACACTCCGAAATGCTCACATAGCTGCTGCCCGGATACATAGCTTTCGCTCTCTCTGAGAATTCTCAGCAATTCCGCTTTCATACGATTCCTCCTATACGCAGCAAGGTCAGAAATGCCGCCACCATCATGCAGACTGCCAGAAGCGCTTCCACCAGACAGGCTGTCATCCGATTCATCATCCATTTCTGTACCCCTCCCAGGGAATACAGAAGTCCCCCAAGCAGAAACACGAAAAATACGCAGATTTCACGACCTGCTTTTTCAGAACCGATAATGAATGCCAGCGTTAGAATCATCAAACCCAGCCATATGGAAATCACCCTGTATTTCTCCAGAAAGAACTTCATGTCCCACAATCCTCTTTTCTATGCTCCCAGCGTAGCCGCCATTACCGCTTTAATCGTATGCATACGGTTTTCGGCTTCATCAAATACAACAGACTGGCAGGATTCAAATACCTCATCTGTAACCTCCATTGCATGAATACCGAACTTGTCGCTGATCTCTTTTCCAATCTTTGTATTCAGATCGTGAAATGCCGGAAGACAGTGCATAAAGATTGCCCGGGCCCCCGCATGATCCATCACTGCCTGATTTACCTGATAAGGAAGCAGTTCCTTAATACGCTCTGCCCATACCTCATCCGGCTCGCCCATGGACACCCATACATCCGTATAAATAACATCCGCACCCTTTGCCGCCTTCTGTACATCCTCCTCCAGAGTGATTTTTGCGCCTGTTTCCTTCGCAATCTCCCTGCACTGAGCAATCAGTTCCGATGACGGCCAGTATTTCTTCGGAGCACAGGCAGTAAAGTCCATTCCCATCTTTGCGCAGCCTACCATCCAGGAGTTTCCCATATTGTAGCGGGCATCACCCATGTAGACTACCTTCACATTCAGATTGCCGAAGTGCTCCCGGATCGTCAGCAGATCTGCGAGGATCTGAGTAGGATGAAACTCGTTGGTCAGTCCGTTCCATACAGGCACGCCTGCATATTTTGCAAGCTCCTCCACAATATTCTGTCCGTATCCGCGATACTCAATCCCCTCATACATCCTTCCAAGAACCCGCGCCGTATCAGCGATGCTTTCTTTTTTTCCGATCTGAGAACCGCTTGGCTCCAGATAAGTAGTTCCCATGCCGAGATCATGGGCAGCCACCTCAAAGGAGCATCTCGTCCGGGTGCTTGTCTTTTCAAAAATCAACGCCACATTTTTTCCGCGCAGCGTATCTGCCGGAATTCCCTGCTTTTTCTTTGCTTTCAGTTCTGCCGCCAGATCCAGCAAATACAGCAGTTCCTCCGGGGTAAAATCCAACAGCTTCAAAAAATTTCTTCCTTTTAAATTCATATGAACACTTCCTCCAGCAAATGGGCTGGCGCTTTTGCGTCAGCCCGGATTATCTTTAGCTTTATACCCAGTCATCAGTTCTTTGCAGTCTCTGTCACGGAGCTCACCAAGCCTGCCAGCTTCTGAATCTCAGATGGAATAATAATCTTGGTTGCCTTACCGTCTGCTGCTTTTGCGAATGCCTCCAGACTTTTAAGCTGAAGCACCGCTTCATCCACACCAACCTCTTTTAAGAAGCGCAGACCATCTGCATTTGCCTGCTGCACCTTCAGTATTGCAGCCGCCTGGCCCTCGGCTTCCTTAATCATCTTTTCTTTCTCTGCCTCTGCCCTCAAAATAGCGGCCTGCTTCTCTGCCTCTGCATCCAGAATGGCGGATTCCTTATGGCCTTCTGCCACCAGAATTGTGGACTTTTTCTCTCCTTCCGCCTTCAGAATGGCTTCGCGGCGTTCCCGCTCCGCTTTCATCTGTTTCTCCATTGCATCCTGAATGGCCGCAGGCGGAATAATGTTCTTCAGCTCCACACGGTTTACTTTAATACCCCATGGGTCTGTTGCCACGTCCAGAGATGCGCGCATCTTCGTATTAATCGTCTCACGGGAGGTCAGCGTCTGATCCAGCTCCAGATCACCGATAATATTACGGAGCGTGGTGGCTGTCAGATTCTCAATTGCCATAATCGGGTTTTCTACACCATAGGCAAACAGCTTCGGGTCCGTAATCTGAAAGAATACGACCGTATCGATTCTCATCGTAACATTATCCTTCGTAATAACCGGCTGGGGAGCAAAATCCACAACCTGTTCTTTTAAGGTCACTCTCTTCGCCACCCGATCGATAAACGGCGCTTTAAAATGGATTCCCACGCCCCACGTTCCGTTATACGCGCCCAGGCGCTCCATAACCAGCGCCGTCGCCTGAGGAACAATCTTAATACACGATGCTAAAATAATTAAAATTACTAATACTAATATAGTTGCTAAAACTGGCATTTATCTGTCCTCCTTTAACTCTTCCACAATCAGCTTCACACCCTCTATGGCACAAATTCTTACTTTACTGCCTGCCGGTATGATGCAGGACGCTTCTTTACTTCTTGCAGTCCAGCTAATATCCGATATGACTACCTCCCCGCTCTGTGCAAGGTTGTCAATCCTGCTGGTTACAACTGCTATCCGTCCGACCATACTGTCCACATTGGTCTTGGGCTGACCCTTTTTCATGTATTTTACAGCAATTGGACGGGTAATTATCAAAAGCGCCAGCGACAGCACTAGAAAAATGGTTCTCTGAGCAGTTGGACTGGCGCCGTAAAAGGTAGAAATAAAAGCCGCTACCGCTCCTCCTGCAAACCAGATGGTGGTCAGTCCCATGGTCGCAATCTCAATCACAAGAAGAAGAATCACAAGTATAAGCCAGATGATTGCCGGATTCTCTAACATCATGATGCTTTACCCCCATTCTCTATAATTGTACCCATTATACAACTTTCTACTATAATTAGCAACCAAAGGCTTTCTTAAATTTTTCCTGCTCCGGACCGGAAAGCATTTCCTGTACAGGCAGAAAAACAAATGACAGCGGGAGTTTCTTCCTCTTGCCTGCCGCAGCGCAGACACACCTGAAATCCCACTGTCATATTTTATTTTCTTAATTTTAATACTTTAGTAAAATACATGACTGCCAATAACAATTCCGTCGATTCCACAGCCCGCTCTTCGGAAATGAGTCAGAGTGCCAACGGTTGTCTCTCCATTGAGAGCCGCCTGGGCCGCCTGCATGCAGCTCGCTCTCGGTCCTGATGCCATGATAGAAGCGACTCTTCCGGTTGCCGCGGGTCCAAACTGTCCGGGTGCAGAGATAACTTCCTGAATCGTATTCGGGTATCCGCCGCTTCTCACACGGTTCATAACCACGGCGCCTACCGCTAACTGGCCTTCATACGGCTGGTTGCCGGCTTCCGCCTGAATTAACGCTGCCAGAAGAGTCAGCTCGTCACCTGACGCAGCAACGGCTCCCAGATTCTTCGTTCTCTTTTCTTTCTCTTCCTCGGCTCTGCGGGCTGCCTCCTCTGCCCTTATCTCATCCATGGACTTCGCCTCACCGCATTCATAGCCAACCTCTACATATTCTGCCGAAATATAGTCCACTTCTCCGTCAGAATAAATGATCTCCAGCCATCCGTCCCGTTCCTCTCCGACTTCAATTTTCTCTCCCATTCCAATTAAATCAATAACAGGAGCCTCCATGCTCGCTTCGTCCCGCACCTTCAGAGTTTCCGCAGTAACAGTTGCCACTTTCACTACATCTTCTGAGGCCCGCTCCTCGGCTTCCATGCCAAAAGCCAGATACTCGTTGCTGACCCATCCGGTCACATTCCCGGACTGAATCATCGTCCATTCATCATCCTTCTCTACAATCTCTCCGGCATCGCCTTTAAACATCTTACCGATAACTTCCGCTCCTGTACTCGCATCCTCCCGGATGCTGACAGAATCGTCCACATTCGCCATGACCCTTCCATCCCACTCTTCTTCTGTCAGAATCTGTTCCACATCCTCTGAAGTAAGCTGGTCCAGCAATGCATTTAACGTATCTTCCCCTTCGCTTCCCAGACCTGTAAATCCGGTCAGGCATAACCACATTACCGCAAAAACAAGCGATGCCATTCCTTTTTTCCACATCTGTAGTTCCTCCCTGAATATCTGTAAATTTTGTGCAGATTCCAGGCCTCCGGCCCGGAACTATTATATCGGCTGTATTTCATACACGATATAATATATTACAT
>VSNE01000249.1 GCA_009774155.1 Lachnospiraceae bacterium | reverse complement strand
ATCCAAGATTCAGGAGGAGAAGGGCAAGCTGGAAAAATATACACAGATGATGAGGCAGGTAAAGGAAAGACTGTCTCAGCTTGGAGAATAAGATGAACTACGAAGAGGCAGTGGCATATATTAATGATACGCCGAGATTTACCAAAAAAAATACACTGGATAATACAAGGGCTGTCCTTGCATATATGGGACACCCGGAGCGCCGCATGAAGCTGATTCATGTGGCGGGCTCCAACGGAAAAGGCTCTGTATGCGCTTACCTGTCGTCGATCCTCACCACAGCGGGCAGAGACACAGGACTGTTTACCTCTCCTCATCTGGTAGATATTAATGAAAGATTTCAGATGAATCAGCAGATGGTGTCTGACGAGCTGTTTCTGGAGGCGTTCGGCAAGGTTATGGATACGGTGCACGTACTTTTGAAGGAACATCCGGATTCCTTTGCGCATCCGACATTTTTCGAGCTTTTGTTTCTGATGGGAATATATATTTTTGAAAAGAGCGGTATGGAATATGTGGTGCTGGAAACCGGCCTGGGAGGGCGTTTTGACGCAACCAATGTGATTGAAAAGCCGCTGGTCAGCATTATCACATCGATCAGTCTGGAGCATACGGAATATTTGGGCAATACCTATAAAGAGATCGCAGGAGAGAAAGCAGGCATTATCAAGGAAGGCTGTCCGGTGATCTATGACGGTACCAGAAAGGACGTGGAGGAAGCAATCCTTGCAAAAGCGGGGGAAATGCATGCAAAAGCTTATGCTATCCGGCCCGATATGTATAAAATTTTAATGAACACCCAGAAAACGATTGATTTTTCAATGGATACTGGGTATTATTTACCTATGAATGTATCTATCGGAAGTGTGGCAGAATATCAGATTATGAATGCAATGCAGGCGGTGACAGCGGCTCAGGTACTGGATATAGGCCTGACAGAGGAGGATATCCAAAGGGGCATGGAGAGGATGCGCTGGCAGGGCCGCATGGAAACCGTGCTTCCGGGAGTGATTCTGGACGGCGCCCACAATGATTCGGGCGTGGAGGAATTTGTAAAGACAGCCCGCAAGCTTCAGAAGGATACAGGAATTACCGTATTGTTTTCCTGCGTAAAAGAAAAGGATTACGAAGGAATGATACGTACTATCTGTGAAAATATTTCCTTTGACAGCGCAGTTGTTACACAGATTGAATCAGACCGCTGTGTTCCGTCAGGGGAGCTGGCAGAAATTTTCCGGAAATATACAAAGCGGACGGTGCTGGAGGTTCCTTCCATACCTGAAGCGTTTGAGACTGCGCTTGAAAAGAAGGGAAGCGGAATTCTGTTTTGCGTGGGTTCCCTGTATCTGGTAGGCAGTTTAAAAAGTCTTTTAAGGAGTAGAAGCTATGCTTGATTTTGAAGAAGAATTAAAAAAATTCCGCCCGAGTCTTGAGATTGACCAAGTGGAGGATAATGTTTACAATAACAATCTTGCGGATGTGACGGATTTAATGGATGAGATGCTCAAAGAGATGAAGGAGCGTCAGTAGAAAAGGTGGATGTATGAAATGTTTTAACTGCGGGGCGGACCTGAAGGATACGGACTATTGCAATAATTGCGGAGCAGATGTGAAGCTTTATCGCAGAATGCTCCGATTGTCGAATGCATACTACAACGAAGGACTGGAGAAAGCGAAGGTGCGGGATTTATCCGGCGCCATTGTTTCTCTGCGTCAAAGTCTGAAGATTAACAAGCGCAATACCGATGCCCGGAATCTTCTGGGACTTGTCTATTTTGAGATGGGCGAGGTAATAGATGCCCTTTCTCAGTGGATTATCAGCCGGAGCTTTCAGAGCCAGGATAATCTGGCAGATGACTATATTGAGGCTGTGCAGAAGAATCCTGCAAGGCTGGAGACAATCAACACAACCATCAGGAAGTATAACCAGTCGCTGGTTTACTGCGGGCAGGGGAGTTACGATCTTGCAATCATTCAGTTGAAAAAGGTTCTTTCCATCAATATGAACCTGCTGAAAGGACATCAGCTTCTGGCGCTCCTTTATATGAAAAACAGAAATTATGGAAAAGCGAGAGCAGAATTAAAGCGGGTGCTTGCCATCGACAGTACAAATACAAAGGCGCTCCTTTATATGAAGGAGCTGGACGCAGTGGCAGGCAAGCCTTCCTCCAAGGAGCCGGAGAATAGAAGCAAAAACAAAGCCATGAGCGTGAACAAGGATTCCATTGCCTATACGGTAGGAAACGAGACGATTATACAGCCTGCGGGAGTCAGGGACAATTCCGGCCTTCATTCCGTTATCAATGTGCTGATCGGGCTTGCTATCGGCGCTGCGGTTATGTGGTTTTTGGTTTTTCCGGCCCAGCAGAAGATGACAAATGATGAATTAAATAAAGCAGTTGCGGAGTACAGCGATCAGCTGGATTCTAAGACGGCGGCTCTTACAAGTCTTCAGACAGAGATGGAAGACGTTAAGAAGGATGCAGAGGAGGCTGCTCAGAAAGCAGAGGAGGTCACTGCACAGCTTGGCAGCTATGAGGAGCTGCTTAGAGCATATCGTTCCTATTCTGAGCAGGATATGGCAGGCTCTCTGGAAAAGCTTGAGGAGATTGATCAGGAGGCCTTGACAGAGGATGGGAAGATTCTGTATAATGCAGTATTCCAGGAGGTGGGTACGCAGGCTGTAAGGGAGCTGTACCGGACCGGCTATGCCGCTTACCAGAGCAATGATTTTGCGACCGCGATTCAGGATCTGGGGAAATGCTATGAGCTGGATAACACCCAGGGAGATGCGCTTTATTTCCTGGCAAGATCCTATCATAAATCCGGCGATACGGAGAATGCGAAGGTATATTACCAGAAGGTGATTGACGAACAGCCGAATACGAGAAAAGCCACAGATGCCGCCAGGCTGATGGCGACATTGTAAATAATAGAGGATGGACAGAAGAAAAGCCCTGAGGTGAGGGACGTTGTAAATTTATTACAGCGTCCCTTTTTACGCGCTGAGCCGCGGGGAGAAAATGTGAAGAGGAGCGGCGGGCGGCTGCACGGCGGGTAGCGGAGAAGGGCGTTTTTCTGCCCGACTGCAGATAAAAACAGGACAAGCTGTTTAGGAAGGATATAATGAACAATGATAAAAAAGAAAGGAGTCAATATATGGATATGCTGGAGCTTAAAGGAGTCCGACTTGTGATTCATCTTCCGGCGGAGCTTGACCACCATTGTACAGAGGAGCTTCGCAGGGAGGTTGACAGGATGATACAGGAGGAGCCGGTTTCGGAGCTGGAATTTGACTTTTCCGATACATTATTTATGGACAGCGCGGGAATCGGCATGCTGATTGGGCGTTATAAGCTGATGAGGGCATTGAATGGAAGAATCATTGTAAGCCACATGAGCGGACAGATTCACCGGGTGCTGACGCTTTCGGGCATTCAGAAATTTATTCAGTTGGACAAGGAGGAGGCTGTATGAAGAACGAGATGACATTGGCTTTTGACAGTATTTCAGAGAATGAAGGGTTTGCAAGAGTTGCCGTGGCGGCTTTTGTGACCCAGCTTAACCCGACTCTGGAGGAGGTCGCAGACATTAAGACGGCAGTATCGGAGGCGGTGACCAATGCGATTATTCATGGATATCCAGGGGAGGTACATAAAGTGGTAGTACGGGCCAGACTAAGTGAAGGAATGGCCGAAATGTGGATTGTGGATGAAGGAGTCGGCATACCGGATGTGAAAAAAGCCATGGAACCGCTGTATACAAGCAGGCCGGAGCAGGAACGCTCGGGTATGGGATTTATGTTCATGGAGGCATTTATGGATCAGGTGAAGGTAGAATCCTCCGTGGGAATGGGGACAACCGTATATATGAATAAAAGAATAGGACAAGGAGCACAGGAACAGGAGGGCTGATTATCTTTATGGATGATACAATGGTTCTGATTGAAAGATCACACCATGGGGATAAAGAAGCCAGAGAACAGTTGGTAGAAGAAAATATGGGGCTTGTCTGGAGCATAGTAAAGCGTTTCACAGGAAGGGGAACGGATATGGAGGATCTGTTCCAGATAGGCGCCATGGGCCTGATTAAGGCCATTGACAAATTTGATACTTCCTTTGAAGTCCGGTTTTCAACCTATGCAGTGCCTATGATTGCCGGAGAGATCAAGAGATTTCTGCGGGACGACGGTATTGTAAAGGTGAGCCGTACTCTGAAGGAAAACTGCTGGAAAATCCGAAGGGAGACAGAGGAGTTCCGGCACAGAGAAGGGCGTGATCCGACATTGGAGGAGATTTCCGGGCTGACGGGTCTTCCAAAGGAGGAGATTGCCATGTCGCTGGAATCTTCAGTGGAGGTAGAGTCTATCTATAAAACCATCCCTCAGAAGGACGGCAGTGAAATTTGTCTGCTGGATCGGATGGAGAGTCCCAGGGAGGGAATGCAGGAGCTTCTAAACAGGGTAGTGCTGGAACAGCTTCTGGA
>VSNE01000248.1 GCA_009774155.1 Lachnospiraceae bacterium | reverse complement strand
AAATAATATTGCCTCATCGGTTCGTCTGCAGGGGCGGGTTTATTTAAATCTATCGTGTCCAGTCTATACATTTTTAAACGTTCCTCCATGATAAAATCGTCTTATCACTATATCATAAAACAAAGGGAAAATCAATTTTCACCGTCCTGTGACTGACAGAACCGGCAGTTAAAAAACATCCGCAGAAGTCAAAAATCCGCAGCAAGCTGACGGGGCATCAGACTTGTAATGCAGCAGAGCTGCGGGATTTGGCCCTTGCGGCATTCGTCAAATGGATGCTTTGCATCCGCCTGACTCATTGCTCGCAGGAATAAAAATCCCCTAAAACACCGTTCCTGTGCAATAGGGGATTAAAAGTATATTATTTACAACAGAGTTTTCATACTACCAGGTTTTTTCCAGCGCTGTATGGTAATCTACCTGGTAAGGATTGTCATCCCTTGTTTTCAGCTCCTCATAAACAGCCCGGCGCTCGCTGCTGCTCTCCTCCGCCCAGTATTCATATCCAAGCATATAGCTTTCGATCAGGGCATCCCAGGATTCAAAAAGCGGCTGCATAGTCTGTGCGATTTCCAGAGACTTATTTAAAGCTTCTTCCTCGGTATAATATCCGGCCAGATAATAAAAGCTCATAAGATTCATAGCGCGGCAATAATCCCATCCGTCAAGAGCATGCTCTCCATATTGTTCATAAACCGCATAATTGTCGGCATATCCCTGCGCCTCTTCCTGGCTTACATCGAAATTCTCCAGTATATAAGAAACCCGTTCTTCTGCAGAGACCTGTCCAATCCCGCTTTCCTCCAGGGATTTCATATTATCTGCAAAGCCGGTGCGGTGTCCTTCCGTCAGAATCCAGTCCAGCGTTTCGTCTGCGGACGCGCGGTCTGTTACGCTCCACCACTCCTCCAGAGACTGCTTGTTTACGGTCATACTGTCATCATTGGCAGGAGTTCCTGCAAAGCGGTTGTAATCGCCGCCGTTGATCTCTGTCAGAATTGCATAGGATGCATTGAACCATTTCACGGTATCTGTCAGCTCCACGGTAGTCCGATCCTCGGCCTCTGTAACCTCTTCATGGAACTTGGAGCAGGATGCCTTAAAAGAACTGATCATTCTGTCATTGATTTTTTGGGCCACATATCCTATGGAATAGTATGCGTAGTCCGTTTCTCCGTAGACAAGGCATGCCTGTGCGGACTGGCCTCCCATCGAGATATTGCAGGTCAGAGCCTCTACATTTGACATTCCCGGAACCTCAAATTCTTCTACCGGCTCCGCATCCTTTGCCTGGTAATTGCTCTCCATATAAGATTTCAGAGAATCCATGCTGTCCACCTGATGCAGGCCTGTCTTTGGGAATGACAGTAAAAGAACCGCCTCGCTTCCGTTCTCCTCTCCTGCCGCCAGAGAGGTATCAGATCCCAGATCCTGAGTAATCCAGGATTGCTTCAGATATAAGGAGGTCACCCCGTCCGGTGTGGAAAATTCCTTCATTTCCTTTAACCAGTCCTCGGTTGACTTTTTGGAGCCTCCGCCGCATCCTTGCAGCATCATAGCAGTAAGCATAAGAACCAGAAAGGCTGTACACCATACTTTTCTGCATCTTTTCGTTTTCATACCCTCATTTCCTTTCATAAATAAAATATCATAGTGCGCATAAAAAAATTTCTGTATATTTCATGCGCACTATGAGTATTCTATCATAAGAAAGAGAATTTCACAATTCTAAATATTCATTTCTGCGGGCAATGAGTCAGGCAGATGCAAAGCATCCATTTGACGAATACCGCGAGGGTCAAATACCCCGAAGCTCTGCTGCGCTGCAAATTGGAGGCCCCGTCAGCTTGCCGCGGGGTTTTTGACTATTTTATATATGCTGTCATAACTGCCTCCAATGCGTCAAGCGTTTCCGTCACATCTTTTTCATTGGCATTTTCCCCCATATGTCCGATGCGGATCACCTGTCCGCTCAGCACATCAAAGCTTCCGGCAATCATGATATGGTGTTCTCTTTTCATAGCCTCCAGAATTTCAGAGGCATTGACGCCTTCCGGAACCCGGATCACCGTAACTGTATTGGAATAACCATTTTCCAGATACAGAGAAAGGCCCATATGCCGCACCCTCTGTCTGGTCAGCTCGCCAAGCCTTGCATGGCGTTTATAGCGGTCTGTGTCCGCCTTTACATTTTCCAAAGCGGTCCGGAGTCCGTAGATGTCACTGATCGGCATCGTATAGGGAAACCACTGGTTTTTATAATAATCCTTAAAAACAAGAAGGTTCGCATAGAAGGAAGCAATCGGCGTCTTCCGGTTCTCCATAGCCTTTTTTGCAGCCTCGCTGACCGTAACAAAGGCCAGTCCCGGAGGTGCGGAAAGGGCCTTCTGGGAGCCTCCGCATACAAGATCCAGCCTTCCGGCATCCACACAGAGCGGTTCCCCGAACATGGCAGATACAGAATCCACAATACTTAATATGCCGTATTTGTGAAGCTCCTGCCCTATCTCCTCCACCGGATTTAAAACGCCGCTGGGCGTATCACAGTGAACAAGGGAAGCGTATTTAAAATTATGGTTTTTTTTCAGGAAGGCGCGGAATTCATCCATATCAATAGCCTTCGTGTAGGATGCCTTATAGAAGGTAACCTTTGCGCCGTACATGGCGGCAAAATCTGCAAAGCCCCTTCCATAGACTCCATTGTCTATAACAAGAACAGAATCCCCGGGTTCCGTAAGGGAAGCGCATGCAGCCTCCAGTCCCAGAATCCCTTCGCCGTCCAGAATCAGAGTTTCATTCCTTGTTTCCAGAAGCCCGCTGATCAATTCACATGTTTCTTTGTAATAATCATAAAATTCCGAATCCAGATCCGGGTTTGTGCAGACCTGACTTCTTGCCATCCGGACATTTTCGCGGACCTGTGTCGGTCCCGGGGTCATAAGCTTATACATTTTGATTCCTCCCGCCCTGCTATGCTTTCCGGATCGCTCTTCTTACCGCTTCCGCCGCCGGAAGAACGAGAACGGCTGCAACGCCAATCTGAACCAGGTTGCCCGGAATGGACATTGCAGGCGCAATCCAGTTGCCGTAGATTATGCCCTCTGCAACATAGTAGCCTGCAATTTTAATCACACATGCGGCTGCGATTGCCAGCGCGTTCCAGACAAAGCCCCGGTGCTTCTCTGTAATTGCTCCTGCCGTAAAGCCCATCAGACCGACGATTACAAAAGTAAACGGCGCCCAAAGCACCCATCCTCCCATCAGATCAAACAGCGCCATGCCGAAGGAGCCGGCCAGCGCGCCGGTCCGTTTTCCGTAAATAATCGCCGCCAGAAACAGCGGTACATTTCCCAAATGCACTAAGCCTCCGTTGGCAGCGATCGGCAGACGGATATTGATAAATCCGGTTGCAAGAAATGTCAGTGCAATACAGACTCCGGTAACCGCTATCTCGGAAACGGAAAGATTATTTTTATTTACTGCAGCTTCTTTTGTGCCCATCATATGAGACCTCCTCGTCTTTAAATTACGGATATACTACTCCACATCTGGATTGATTGAAATATCCAGTTTTGCTATTTTTAAACAGTCCAATTTTCAGGGTTTTACAAGTTGTAAAAAATTCTTTTTGATATAAGTGCAATCTGACCAAATGAATGATTTGCCGCAATTTTCAATTAGTGAAAGCTTACAAAAAAGGCTGCTGATTTCCCGCGATCTGTCAAATGAAATTTTTTCTGTTTATGTTATAATATAGTAGCATCAGGTCTGTTTACCAAATACTCTGTCAGACCGGCGCTCCATACAAAATATAAACTACAGAGGGACAACTATGGGAATTATTTTCAACGAAAAAAACAAAACAATTACCTTGCACACAAAGAATTCATCTTATCAGATGAAAATCGGGAATCTGGATTACCTGCTTCATCTATATTATGGGCCGGGCATCTGCGACGCGGATATGAGTTATCAGATTATGCAGTATGACCGCGGTTTTTCGGGGAATCCATATGAATCCAGAAATGCCAGAACCTTTTCCCTGGACGCGCAGCCCCAGGAATTCAGCACACAGCAGCAGGGAGATTTCCGAACCGCCAGCATTGAGGTAGTAAACAGCGACGGCAGTTATTCCTTCCACGGAAAGACCGCTGACTTTAAAATTTTGAAGGGGAAATATCAACTGGACACGCTTCCATGCGTATTTGCCCGTAAAGAGGATACGGCGGATACTCTGGAGATTACTTTATGCGACAAAGTAAGTAATGTTCAGGTGGTTCTCCTGTACAGCGTGTTTGAAGAAGCAGATATCATCACCCGTGCGGTTAAGGTTATTAATTGCGGGGAGGCTTCTGTCCATATTAAAAAAATTATGTCCGTCTGCCTTGACTTTCTGAACGGAAAGGACTTTGATCTGGTCAGCCTTCCGGGCCGCTACGGACAGGAACGTCAGGTGGAACGCCAGCATATGACTCATCATATCCACACGATAGGCAGTGTCCGCGGCTCCTCAAGCCATCAG
>VSNE01000247.1 GCA_009774155.1 Lachnospiraceae bacterium | reverse complement strand
ATATTATCAAAGATTGAGCACTATTGGACGGGAAGGGCAGAAGGCTATTCTCAGGTAAACCAGCATGAGCTGGCCACAGGACAGGATCAGGTGTGGTTCCGGGAGATCGAAAGCCATCTGCCGAAGGAACGGAATCTGAAGATTCTGGATGTGGGAACAGGCCCCGGCTTTTTTGCAATTCTTCTGGCAAAGGAAGGCTATGACGTGACGGCTGTGGACTATACGGAGGCAATGCTTTCACAGGCGAGGAAAAATGCGGGCGGGCTGGCGGACAGGATTCATTTTTTCCGGATGGATGCGCAGAAGCTGGATTTTCCGGACGGAACGTTCGATGCTGTGATTTCCCGTAATCTGACCTGGAACCTGGAGGAGCCGCAAAAGGCATATTCCGAATGGATGCGCGTGCTGAAGGAAGGGGGAAGGCTTCTGAATTTTGATGCAAACTGGTATCATCATCTGTTTGATGAGGAGAAGCGCAGAGAATATGAAGCAGACCGCAGGCAGGTGGAGACGCTTCAGGTGGAGGATCATTACACCTGTACCGATATTGATGCGATGGAAGAGATTGCAAGACAGATTCCTATGAGCCGGATTATGCGCCCGGCGTGGGATTTGGAGATTCTTAAGGATTATGCCGCAGGGAAGGTACAGGCAGATGAACAGGTCTGGAGACGGGTATGGGATCAGACGGAAAAGGTAAATTATGCTTCCACGCCCATGTTCCTGGTCAGTGCGGTAAAAGGATAGTCCGTTATGATTGAGATGAAACAACTGCAGTTTCTGGTTGTATGCGCGGAGCTGCAGTCCTTCAGTAAAGCTGCAGACGTCCTGTATACAACGCAGCCTAATGTAAGCAAGGTAATCAAATCTCTGGAGGAGGAGCTTGGATTTGAGCTTTTTATCCGGCAGAACCGGGGCATTCAGCTTACCGGAAGAGGGAAGCATGTATATGATTATGCGCGCAGAGCCATTGACAGCGTGCAGCAGCTTGCTGATTTTGCCCGGATGGACAAGGGGGAGGAGCTTTTAGTTTCCTGGAATCCCAGCTCCTGGATGGCGGCAGGCTTTGCGGAATTTTATAATGAAAACAAGGATGAGGATGTATGCTTTCGTATTATGACAGCCAGTACGGAGGATATTATCTTCAGATGCGCGGAGGAAAGGGACGATATTGGATTTATCTATATGATGGAGTCACAGATGTCCTCCTTTCAGTATAAGCTGGAGCGGAGCCATCTGGAATTCCATGAACTGAAAAGAACGAAAGCCATGCTGTATTTTGGAGCGCGCAATCCGATGGCTGGAAGAAAGCGGATAGAAGAGATTCCGATGGAGGAAGTGCGGCTGGCGCAATGCTATGAGGACGAGTTTACGCTGAACCGATACTGGGATTTGTTTATTCAGGAAAAAGAAAAAAAATCCAATATGAAGGTGTCCGTGGTGACAAACAGCGATTATGTTATGAATGAGCTTCTTCGGAATACGGATCTTGGAAATATCAGCGGGGCTTATCTAAGCCATGAGGAAAAGGCTCTGGGACATGCCGGAATATCGCTGTATGGAGAAGAGGAGCCGGTTATTTTTGGATATATCCAGAGAAGGGACGGGAAGCCCGGCAAATGGGCGGACAGGTTTCTGCAGTTTATAAGAAAAAGGCTTGGATATAACAGTCTGTAATATATTTATAAGAAAGTGGAATGAGCATAGAACCCCCTGACGGGGTTGTATGTTTATTTTTTGTCAAGTACAATTTTCGTAGCGGTTATCATGACAAAAGCAGAATTTAGCCGGGGGGAGAGAGAGGGAATGGGAAAATATATAGCGCAGCGGTTGATTCAGTTAATTCCGATTCTGTTAGGAATTACGTTATTGTCATTTATTCTGATGAATACCGCGGCGGATGCTATAGATGTAATGGAAAGTAATACAGGCGGCATTATGTCAGAGGGGGAGAAGGAGCAGCTGCGTCGGGAGCTGGGGCTTGACAAGCCTCTGCCGGAGCAGTACATCATGTGGCTTGCCGGGGTTCTGAGGGGAGATATGGGAGAATCCTTTGTTTCGGGGCAGCCGGTTTTCTCCGCATTTATTTCAAAGCTTCCGGCTACCATATATTTGACGGTTACCTCGATTCTTCTGACAATCCTGATTTCCATTCCGCTTGGAATTCTCTCCGCCGTCAAACAGAATCGGCCTTTAGACTATCTGATACGTTTTTTAAGCTTTATCGGCAACTCGCTTCCCAATTTTTTTGTGTCGCTTCTGCTGATCTACTTCTTTTCCCTGAAGTTAAAACTGCTTCCGGTTATGGGCAGCGCCGGAGGATGGAAGAGCGTGATTCTTCCGACGCTGACACTTGCACTGTCCATGTCATCCAAATATACCAGGCAGGTTCGTGCAACGGTGCTGGAGGAGCTGAATAAGGATTATGTGCTTGGAGCGCGGGCAAGAGGGATCAAAGAGAACCGGATTTTAGTGTTCAGCGTCCTGAGGGCTTCCATGCTGACGATTATGACCCTTCTGGCTCTGTCGGTCGGCTCGCTTCTGGGAGGTACGGCCATTGTGGAATCCATTTTCATGTGGGACGGCGTGGGCAAGATGGCGGTGGATGCCATTGCCATGCGTGATTATCCGGTAATTCAGGTATACGTGATCTGGATGGCCGTTATCTATGTGTGCGTGAATCTGTTTACGGATATTATTTATCATTACCTTGATCCGAGAATCCGCCTGGGGCAGGAGAGAGCATAATGAAGAGGAAAAGGATTACCATACGGAAAAAAAAGACTATAAAGGACTATACACGTCAGAAGATGATTTTTTTCGGCATTCTGGTACTGGGGATATTAGGTGTGGCGGCCTTTGCGCCATGGCTTACGCCTTATGATCCATATGCCCAGGATTTGGGCTCGGCGCTTCAGCCGCCGAATGCCAAACATCTTCTGGGGACAGATCGTTATGGCAGGGACATGCTTTCAAGGGTTATCATGGGTTCCAGAACCACCGTATTCTCGGCGCTGCTTCTGGTCGTGATCATTACCATAGCGGGCGGCATAACGGGCATCCTCTGCGGCTATAAGGGAGGAAAGCTGGATTCGCTGCTTATGAGAATCTCCGATATTTTTCTGGCATTTCCGGGTATGGTGTTCGCCATAGCGGTGGCCAGCGTCATGAGAGGCGGCATTATGAATGCGGTTGTGGCTCTGGCCTGCATCTCATGGCCCAAATACGCCAGAATTGCCAGAAGCCAGGTGATGGCCATCAAAAGCGCTCCTTATATGGAAGCCGCAAAGCTGTCCGGCGCCGGCGCCGGCAAGATGGTTATCAAGCATATTGTGCCGAATATTGCAGGCCCTGTAATCGTAACGGCTGTTCTGGACATCGGAACCATGATGATGGAGATTGCAGGTCTTTCCTTTCTGGGACTGGGCGCCGCTCCTCCGACGGCAGAATGGGGCTCCATGATGAGCAGCGGAAGAAGCATGCTGCAGACCTCCCCGTGGGTAATCCTGTCGCCCGGCTGTGCGATCTTCCTGACAGTTATGGTTTTTAATCTGGCAGGAGACACTGTGCGGGATATTCTGGAACCAAGACAGCGGCAGAGAAAGAGGGAGGTGTAGACCTATGGCGCAGCCTTTGCTCGATATGCGGCATGTGGAGATCAGCTATAACGGGAAACCTGTGGTACACGATGTTTCCCTTCAGATGGAACCGGGAGAGATTCTGGGGATTGTGGGGGAAAGCGGAAGCGGCAAAAGTACGTTGATCAAAGCCGCTATGGGGCTGCTTGGCAGCGGCGGAGCAGTGACCGGGGGCGATATTTATTACAAGGGAATGAATGTGCTCGATGCCCGGGGAGAAGAGCTCCGTAAAATGCGCGGGCCGGCTATGGGCATGATTTTTCAGAATACCGGCGCTTCTCTTTGCCCAATCCGCAGTATTGAGGATCAGCTTTATGAAAGTGTTATGCAGCACGAAAGGGCAAGCCGGCAGGAGATCCGGGATCGGGCCATGGAGCTTTTTGAGAAAATAGGGCTTAAGGACGGCAGACGGATACTGAAAAGCTATCCTTTTGAACTGTCAGGGGGTATGAATCAAAGAGTCGGCATTATGCTGGCTATGATTCTTCATCCGGATCTGCTTTTTGCGGATGAGCCGACCAGCGCGCTGGATGTAACGGTGCAGGCCCAGGTTGTCCGGGAACTGATGAGGATGAGAGATTTCTGCGGAACGGGAATTGCAATTGTTACTCATAATATCGGAGCTGTGGAGCATATGGCGGATAAAATTGCCGTGATGTATCAGGGGCGGCTGGTGGAATATGGGGATAAGAAGGACATAATAGAAAATCCTAAGGAGGAGTATACGAGAAAGCTGCTCGGAGCGGTTTTACGTATCAGAAGAGGTTAGAGGAAATGGAGAGAATGCTGGAAATCCGTAATCTGAAAAAAACCTTTTATAAAAATAAGGTTACTTTTACGGCGTTGGAATGAATTGATTTTTATGTTTAGAAAGGTGAAAGTCTCTTATAAACATA
>VSNE01000246.1 GCA_009774155.1 Lachnospiraceae bacterium | reverse complement strand
GCGATGTGTATTAGCGCCAAATACTATATAATAAAGAAGAGGTGATGATTTATGACAATTGACCCGGCGGACATTCTTAACAGTATTCTTTCCAGTCTGGAACGGATAGATTATATCAAGCCAAAGGAAATTCCGAATATTGATCTGTATATGGATCAGGTGACGACCTTCATGGAGGAGCATCTGAAGGATTCCAAACGTTATCCTGAGGACAAAATTCTGACTAAAACCATGATTAACAATTATGCGAAGAATCGTCTGCTTCCGTCTCCGGAAAAGAAAAAATATTCCAAGGAGCATATGCTGCTTCTGATTTATATCTATTATTTTAAAGGTCTTCTGTCCATCGGGGATATCCAGAGTCTGTTAGAACCGCTGACAGATAAGTATTTCCATGCAGAAGACGAACTGACCATGCAGTCTATCTACGAGGAGGTATTCAGCATGGAAAAAAGCCAGGTGGAAAAAGTGAAGCAGGATGTGATTGCATCCTATGAGGCTGCCGCCGCCACCTTCTCAGATGCCTCTGAAGAAGAGAAGCAGTTCCTGCATATCTTTTCGTTTATCTGTCTGCTGAGCTTTGATGTGTATGTAAAAAAACAGGTCATTGAAAAGCTGATTGACGGACTTCCCAAAAAAGAAACCGGAAAAAATTCCAAAAAATAAGAAGATGCCGGACCGCATCTTCTTATTTTCTATTGCTTTATCTCCTTGCGCCTCATAATTCCCTGCTCAATAAACCTTGCCTTGTCCACCATCTCTCCGGTAGCGTTGTCAAAGACCAGAACATGCAGATCCGAGGGCCTCTCTTTGCTGTCTGTCAGATAGTTATCCTCGGAGTATTCAATATACAGTCTCTTTTCTCCGTTTTCATCCGTATAATAGTCAAACAGTCCAAAGCGGACAGATTCTTTAAACTCCTCATCTCCCACAAATTCATATACACGGCTGTCATAATGATCCGCCAGAACCAGATAGGGCTCATTTCTGTCTTTGGCCTCCGTAAGCCGTTTCAGATCTCCTATATTATTCAAAAGCTCCATGGCCAGCTCATCCTCATAGATAACAGAATCCGGCCGGATATAATAGCAGCAGCTCATACTCTGATCATTCAGGCGCAGAAGATATTCATGTAAATCGTCCTCCGCAGACAGGTCGTTTATTTTTTCTTCCATATATATCCGATAAGCCTCATACCATCCTTTGTAGTTTTCATCATTTCTCCGATCCGGAATCCGGTAATGAGTCCTGATATATTCTCCCAGATATTCGGTCACCTTCCTGCCTCCGGAAACATTCAGATGGCTGTTGCTGTCGCTGCAGTCAAACTTATAATTAAGAAGTCCCTTTGCTTCTGTCAGATTTTCATAGGAAACTCCATACTGCTCTGCTACAGCATAGCCGCTGTCCGCCCACATCCGGTCGTCCTCCGTCATCCCTCCGTAGGGAATATAGGTAAGAAGCACCTGAATACCTTTTTCCTCACACAGCTCAAGCATTCTGCGCAGGTACTGCTTTCCGGTTGTATCCTCCTCATGCTTCCGGTCTGAATGCACTTCTTCCGGCGCCTCGGCACTGACAATCCCCGCATAGGCCTGAGCACCCTTCTCCAGCGACCGTTCTCTTATAAAATCTCCCTGTCCAAGCATACTCCAGCGATCATGATACATGCTGAAGGGAAACAAAAATTCCATCCGTTCCTCTGGCGGAAGCAGATCCCACACTGCCTGTATCTTTGTCCCGGACAGCGGCACCGAATCCAGATAATCGTGCAGGTACTCCTTGAAAAGCTCCCCTGTCTCTTCATCCCGGCTTATCTTTTCATTTAAAGGCAGCTTATAAAGATCGATCACCACAAGCCTGGGCGTATGATAGTCCAGCGCATTTCTCAGCACCCAATAGGTCTCCGGAAGTGTCTCCGCATGATTTGACATATTATAAGATACCATTCCATAGTCATTCCACAGCTCCATAGGGAACACACTGCGGATCACATGGCTGCTTCCCAGGAAGAGTACATCAAACTCTTCTTCTTGTTCATAAAAATCCAGATATTTAAAATCGCTGTCCTTTCGCCCCACAAGCGTTGATATTTTTCCAAGCGCTGCTGTAAGAATACAGAGGAAAACGAGGCATGACACAAATATTTTTATATTTTTCTTCATGAATCCACCTGAAACTGAAAATAAATAAAATTGCTTTCGTTATAAACACTTCCCCAGACACCAAACACCAGCACAAATAAAACCGCAGCAAGATAGCAAAGCCATCTGCACCATAGCTCCTGACGGACAATCACTTTACGCACTTCAATTCCTCTGTACTTAAAAAAATCAGACAGCAGCAGGATTCCGATAGAACCTGTCATTATCTGAAATTCTCTTCTTGCCAGCCCCAGGCTGTACAGGGACTCATCAAAAAAAATCCACGGATTATGCACGGTAAATATACTCTTTATAATGGCAAAGGCATCTGTGAGCTGATTGGCTCTAAAAAAAATCCAGGTAAAGTCCACCAGCGCAAAGGTAAACAATACGCCAAAAAGTTTGTGCCCTAAAGATTTCCGATCCAGACGGAAGATCCGGTTCAGCTTATCCCGTATCGGCTGCATGCATTCTCCGATTATTTGAAATAATCCGTTCAGCCCGCCCCACATGACGTAGGACCACTGTGCTCCATGCCACAGTCCGCTGGCCAGAAATACAATCAGAATATTAATATACTTTCTGACTGCCCCTCTTCTGCTGCCTCCAAGCGGAATATACAGATAATCCCTAAACCAGGACGAAAGAGAGATATGCCATCTTCTCCAAAACTCCGAAACACTCCGGGAAAAATACGGACAGTCAAAGTTCTCCATCAGGCGAAAGCCCATAACCTCCGCCGCACCGACCGCTATTGTAGAATATCCCGCGAAATCACAATAGATTTGGAATGCAAACAGAACGCTCGCCACAATCAGATAGCATCCTCCATAAGCCGAATAGTCGCCATATACTGCATCCACAAAAACAGATATCCGATCTGCCACTACAAGCTTTAAAAAATATCCCCAAAGCATCAGAAGCAGCCCGTCCCGCGCCCGCTCAAACTCAAAATGGTGTGTCTCCTTCAGCTGTCCCAGCAGATTTTTAGAACGCTCAATAGGACCTGCTACAAGCTGGGGGAAAAAGGATACGAACAGTCCATACTGCAGAAGGCTTTTTTCCACCTCTGTCTCTCCTCTGTACACATCCATCGTATAGCTCAGCGCCTGAAAAATATAAAAGGAAATTCCTACCGGAAGCAGCACATCAAAGGCCGGATTCAGAAGCCGGATATGGAGTGCCGACAGTATTCTGTTCAGGTTCACAACTGCAAAATCAAAATATTTAAACCAGAACAGCACCGAAAGGTTCAGAAAAAAGCTCAGGGCAACCGTAAGCTGTCTTCCCTTCCGATTATTTTTTGCAGAAAAATATGCAAGCAGCAAACCGCTTGCATAGGTAACAACCGTCGAGAAAAGCAAAAGCAAAGCATATTTTGCATTCCAGCTCATGTAAAAATAATAGCTCATGATCAAAAGCCATACATTTTTTATTTTCTGAGGAACAATAAAATAAATCAGGGCTGCAGCAGGGAAGAACACAAGGAACTGAAATGAATTGAATAACATGAAACCTGCCCCCTTCTATTTCTCTTCCATTCTTCGGAACACCATATCATACCCGTCATTTCCGTAGTTCAGGGAACGGTTCACACGGCTGATTGTTGCAGTAGACGCTCCTGTCCTCTCCGCAATCTCCAGATAAGTTTTTCTCTCCCGGAGCAGCTTCGCCACCTCAAAACGCTGGGACAATGATTGTATCTCATTAATGGTACACACATCTTCAAAAAAAGTATAACACTCCTCCATGCTCCGCAGGCTTAAAATAGCGCGGAACAGTCCGTCTGTTGCTTCATTCCGAATCTTTTTACTCATACAATAAAAATCCCCTTATCTGTATCTTTCGCTATGTAATTTTAGCACAGTAAAATCGTAAAGTCCAGCATTTTCGGACAGAATCCTTATTGGTACTTATTAATATAGGCATACAGCTTTTGCTTATCTGTATTAACCACCAGCTCTTCCGGAAAATCCGTCTCTTTAAGAAGCGGCAGAATCAGTGCATGATTCAAAATATCTTTATCATAATGGGCATCGCTTCCCATAATCACGGGCGCCTGATATTTTCTGCACAGTCTTAAAATCTCCATATCGTTCTCCCTGGCGCCCTGCCGGAAGCTCTCCGCGCTCAGAGAATTATTGTTAATCTCCAGAAGAGTATGGTATTCCTTTGCCGCCTGAACCACTGCCTCATAATCCAGCGGATACCGTCCGTCATCCGGATGGCCGATGATATTGATATGCGGATTTTTCATAACCTGTATCAGGCATTCCGTATTCCACTCTCTGCTGCCAGGCCGGATACAGGGGCTATGAAGGCTTGCAATCGTTACATCCATTTTTCCCAGATAAGGCTCCTCCAAATCCACAGTCCCCTTGTTATCCAGAATATTAA
>VSNE01000245.1 GCA_009774155.1 Lachnospiraceae bacterium | reverse complement strand
AACATCTCCTTTGTTTTTTCACTTGATAGTATAGGTTGTTCAACTTTTCCTGTCCACACTTATATACTAACACCATGATACTGGAACGAAGAATCTACCAGCCCCTGTGCCATCAGCGAAACTACCGTCACAAGGGAACGGTCTCTTAAAGAGAGCTTTTCCTCCCTGTTCCATACCTCGCCAAACAATACATCATCATTTAACTGTGCGAATTTCGGGGCAAAATCCCCAAGCTGATCCCTTCCAGCCGTCTGTTTTACCATGATCTTATCCTCCAATCTATTTTTCAAAACTGTCCGCCCATTTTTTCAGTTCCGCAGCATTCTGCTTTCCGTCCAAAAGTCTCCCATCCATTACCGCTGCCGCCGGTACGATCTCCTGCAGAGGTTCTGCTGTCTTTCCAAGTCCGCTGCCGCCGGAAGCAGCAAAGGGTACAATAACCTTTCCGCTGAAGTCATACGTCTCAAAAAATATCCGCTAATGCCGGGCGGGAAGACGGATTATTCATCTCCACGCTGCTGCGGCTCCTATATTTTCTGATTTTCGGTAGACCAGACGTGTTTATCTTTTGCTGCCGCTACGGTATTTTGTGCCATAACGCCCACAAGGGCATGGGGGACATACGGTTCTTCCAGATATTCGGCTTCTTCATCCGTAAGAACAAAATCCACCGCCTTCGCCGCCCCTTCCATATGATGCGGCTTCGTTGCCCCGACCACCGGAGCCGTTACTTTTGACAAAAGCCACGCAAGGGAAATTTCCGTCATGGATATGCCGTGCTTCTTTGCCAGCTCCATCACACGCCCGATAATCACGCCGTCCTGCCCTGCGGTTGCATCGTATTTGAATTTTGCATAGCTGTCCTCTTCCAGACGCTTTGAAGTTTCACCGGGAGCCTTTGACAGACGCCCTCCTGCCAGCGCGCTATATGGCGTCATGGCAATGTTATCTTCCTCACACAGCTTCGCCATCTCCCTTTCCTCCTCACGGAAGATCAGATTATAATGTCCCTGGATGGAAACAAATTTTGCAAAACCCTCTTTTTCTGCCAGCGCATTCGCCTTTGCAAGCTGCCATGCGAAACAATTGGAAATGCCGATATACCTTGCTTTTCCCGCCCTAACGATATTGTTCAGTCCCTCCATGATATCATAAAGCGGCGTCTGGTAATCCCACATATGGTAGATGTATAAATCCACATACTCCATTCCAAGATTTTCAAGGCTCTTATTTATCATGCGATCTATATGCTGCTGCCCTGTAATTCCCGTCGCAATATCATCCTGTGTGCGGGGCAGGAATTTTGTCGCCACAACCACCTGGTCACGCTTCGCAAAATCCCGTAATGCCCTTCCCACATACTGCTCGCTTGTGCCGCTCTGATAACCGATTGCCGTGTCAAAGAAATTGACGCCAAGCTCCAGGCCATGCCTGATAATTTCACGGGAATGTTCCTCATCAAGCGTCCATGAATGCTGCCCGCTTCCCGCATCGCCAAACCCCATACATCCCATACAGATACGGGATACTTTCAAATCTGAATTTCCCAATTTTGTATATTTCATTTGCTGCTCCTTTCCCCTGCTTCATCCGTTCCGGCATCCCCGGGGCACTTGTTTTTACGCCGCCGCTTTCTTTCATATCTCTTTTACTGACCAGTATCCGCTCCGCTTATTCCATTAATCTCCAGCCACCCTGCTATATCGTCCGGCAGGCCGCTTCCTCCGGAATAGTGTACGGACAGCGCCTCTCCCATTTCAGAATCAGGCGCCAGCTTTGCAATCGCCGTCAGGCTCTGCCCGAAGCGTCCCCCGCCGTGAGAGCAAAAGGGAATAATGGTTTTCCCTGAAAAATCATATTCCTCAAGGAAAGAGGCAGTCGGCATGGGAATGGATGCCCACCAGTTCGGATAGCCAAGGATGATGGTATCATAATCGTCCATGTTTTCCACATGGGATGCCAGCTCCGGCCTTGCCTGTTCGTTCTGGTCCCGCTGCGCCTCGTCCAGAACCGTATTATAATCACTGGAATAAGGATTCACCAGCGTAATCTCAAACAGATCCGCCCCTGTCTGGTTCCGGATCTCCTCCGCAATTCCCCGTGTATTTCCTCCCCACGAGAAATAAGCGATCAGTATGCTGCTTCTGGCGTCACTGCCTCCCTGCTGCACATCTGTACCTGCCACATTACCGGAACCGGGAGCCACATTTCTGACAAGCCGGAGGCCAATGTTGAAACTGCCCTTGTCCTGATCCATCATGGCACGATAAGCGCTGCGCATATTTTTGGCAAAGTCATTCCATCCGCCTCCCCGGTAAACCCGGCGTGTCCCGGAGTCTGCACCCACCGGATCGGTCTGTTCCTCCGTGGAATACGCTCCATAAATGTCCCATGTCCACTCGCCTACATTCCCGTGCATATCATAAAGCCCCAGGGGATTCGGAGAAAAACTGCCCACCGCGACCGTTGTCTGCCGGTACTCTCCGGGCTTCACGGTAAGATTTTCCTGTGAGAAATAATTTGCTTCAATCTCATAAGGGTAATGCCCGTAATAATTTGCTTCTTCCGCACTCGGAGAATTTTCCATATAAAACGGGGATGCCGTGCCTGCACGACAGGCATATTCCCATTCCGCCTCCGTCGGCAGCCGGTATCCGTCCGCACTGCGGTTCCAGCTTACATTCTCTCCGTCAATGGAATAGACAGGCTCCAGCCCTTTTTCCCCGCTGTAAGCATTGCAGAAAGAAACCGCCTCCAGCCATGAGATATTTTCCACCGGAAGGTCACTGCCGGTAAAATTGCTCGGATTATTTCCCGTAACCGCCTCATACTCTGCCTGGGTCACCTCATAGGGAGACATATAGAAGTCGCTGACCGTAACTGTATGCTGTGTTTCATCATCGCTGCGCCAGCTTTCCGCATCCGGGCTGCCCATCTGGAACGTGCCGCCTGTGACACGGATAAACCCGTCCTCCACATCCGCTTTCGGTTCCTGCCCGGCACTGTCCTGCACATTGGTATCCGACGCTCTATTTTCACTGCTTTCAGACCGGACATCCGCCTGCGTATTCTCCTGCTGTTTCATTTCTGACCGTCCGCAGGCTGTAAGCAATATAAGAAGCGCCATAGATAAAAATACTGCTGCAGCTTTTTTCATACTGCCTCCTATTCCGCCTGCCCAATACTGCCAAGCCACTCCGACACTTTGTCCTCTGCGTTGCTTGCTGCGGAATCACTGACATGAAGCCCATTAAGGACATCTGCACCCGTTTCAAGACTCCCGATTGTTTCCGGTGTCCCTGAAAGTCCGCTCCCCCCGCTGGTACAGAAAGGAACAATCGTCTTTCCCGTCAGATCATAGGTGTCAAAAAATGTATACAGAATGCGCGGCATATCTCCCCACCAGATGGGATATCCTACATAAACCACATCATATACTGAGATATCTTCTATGCCGCCTGAAATAGCAGGACGGACATCCGGATCGTTCTGCTCCGCCGTCGCACGGGTGCTCCTGTCATTATAATTCAGATCTTCGTCCGTATATGGCTGTTCCGGCACAATCTCATAAATATCTGTCCCCTGCAGTCTGGCGATGGTTTCCGCTACTGCCTTTGTATTGCCCGTGGCCGAAAAATAAACAACCAGCGCCTTTGCTTCTGTTCCTCCCGGCTCCTCCGTTGATGGTTCATCTGCGCTTTCCGGCTCCTGCGCGTCAGATGACGGTTCCGTCCCGTTGATATCCTCTTTTGTTCCGCTTTGCTCTTCTATACCCTGCACAGAGGTTTCCGGCTCAGTGCCGCGGGACGATTCTCCCGCACTGTTCCCGCTTCCACAGGCAGCAAGGCTCAGCGCGACTGCAAGCGTCATAAAAACAGAAAACAGTTTCTTCATAGATCGTTCTCCTTCCATAGTTTTATAAATCAATTCAGGGATTTCCCAAGTTTATATGCCGTCTTTGGATATTTGCTGCCCGCCGTCATGGACGGTGTGCCACAGCCTTTTCCTAAAACCATGCCCTGATCCTGAAAATTCAGATATTTTACAAGCGTATGATAATGCGCCTTCAAAGCGTCAAACGTCCAGGCATCGCTGTTCCATGCCGCCGAAATCAGAGCCGATTTCATTTTCTTTCTCTGTATGCTTCCGTTTATGGCGCAGAACCTGTCAAGCAGGATTTTCAACTGCGCGGACATCCCGTAATAATAAAGCGGCGTGACAAATACCAGCATATCGGCTCCGAGAATTTCCGGCCGGATACGCTCCATGTCATCCTTCTGCACACATGGCCCGTCATAGCCGCAGGAAACACATCCTGTGCAGGGGCTGATCTTACTGTGTGCGGCTGAAATTGAAATAACCTCATGCCCTGCCTCGCCTGCGCCTTTCGCAAATTCCTCCGCAAGCATATGGGAAGAACCCTGCCTGTTCGGGCTGCCTTCCAATACTGCAATTTTCACTGTTTTTCCTCCCTTTTCACATTATAATCTCTCGGAATCTTTAAGCCCGTATATATCAGACTTTCAGATTCCTTTTTTATTAAAATCCCCCACTTTTTT
>VSNE01000244.1 GCA_009774155.1 Lachnospiraceae bacterium | reverse complement strand
ATACTATGGAGAAGCTCATGAATATTAACCAGATAAAATACTTTATCGCTGTGGCGGAATATAAAAGCTTTACCAAAGCCGCGAATCAGTATTATATTTCCCAGACGGCGATTACCCAGCAGATCCGGACGCTGGAGGAGCATATGGGAGTGCGGCTTATCGATCGGACGAAACGTCCGATTGCACTGACTCCTGCAGGAAATGTATTTTTAAATGAAGCGAAGGCAATTCTGGAGCGTATGAATACGGCAGTCAGCAAGGTGCGGGATGCGTCCACCGGGCTTGTGGGCACGCTCCGCATTGGATACACGAAAGGCTATGAGCGCAGCAATCTGTCCAACATTCTGCGCTTTTTTCATCTGGAATTTCCGAATATTCTGATCACATGCTACCGGTGCGATACAGATATGCTGGCCGCAGGACTTTTTAACGATGACTATGACATTATTTTTACATGGGACAGCACGAATATTTTGCAGGAAAAGGGGATCGAATACAAGCTGATGGAGCTGGCTCCTCTGGTGGTAGCTCTCTACGCAGGACATCCCTTTGCCAAGAGAAATTCATTAAGCCGCAGAGAGCTGAAAAATGAGACGATTCTCTATATGACGCCCTCCAGCACCGGAGAATCCTTTGGAGACAACCATTTTATCGAGCTTTACAAGCAGGCAGGCTATCAGCCTGATATTTTGTTTCGTTCCAATGACATTGAAAGCATCCTTATGATGGTTGCCGCCGAAGAAGGCATTTCTATTCTGCCCTCCTATGTGACCAGCAAGCTGACGGATGCAGAAAATCTGGTGTTTGTTCCGCTGATTGGAGAAGGAGAATATGAGAAAATTATCTCTGTCTGGAAAAGCGAGGATAAAAGCCGGGCGCTGCAGCATTTTATACAGAGGATCTAAGCTGTGGCCTGCCGTGCTCCCGGCCGTTCTCGCTCTTTCCGGGGAAATACCGGAAACCATACCGGTACGGAAGGAACGATACGGAAAAATAACCTGATGTTAAATTTTAGTCTCCGTATTTAACAGATGTTCAATTGCGGGGCAAACCCTCCGGCTGTTATAATGGTTCCAGAAAGCAAGGAGGTTGGAAACAATGCCAATGAACGAGGTTATATATGAAAAACGCAAGGAACTGGGATTAACACAGGAACAGATTGCCGCATATCTGGGGGTATCCGCCCCGGCGGTCAATAAATGGGAAAAAGGAAATACTTACCCGGATATCACTCTTCTGCCCGCCCTTGCAAGACTTCTTAAGGTGGATTTAAATACTCTGCTCTGTTTTCAGGACGGACCGTCTCAGCAGGAAATCTATTATTTCAGCAATGAAGCGGCGAAGCTTATCCGATCAGACGGGATTGACGCCGGATTTCAGGAAATGAAGCAGAAAATCCGGGAATATCCCCGCTGCGCCGCCCTTATCCATACTTTTGCCCTTGTGCTGGACGGCGCGCTGATAATGTCAGAACTGACTGCAGAGGAAAAAGAGCTGTATGAAAAAGAACTGCTGGATTGGTACAGGCGGGTGGCGGAAAGCGATGATGAGAAACAAAAAACAAATGCGGCCTACATGCTGGCATCCAGGTATATGCGGCGGAGGGAATTTGAGAATGCCCAGAAAATGATCGATTTGCTGCCGGAGCACAATATATTGGACAAACGCACTCTGCAGGCAGAGCTTTATCTGCAGGAAGGAAAAGAGGAATCTTTATCAGAGGCAGCAAATTTAACGCAGCGCAGGCTGATGACCCTGGCTATGGAGATCTCCAGTACGCTGAACCGTATGGTCAGAATTGAGATGGCGTCAGGAAATGCCGAAAAGGCGGAACGGATTGCAGAATTGGCCGCAAATGCGGCAGATCTGTTGGAGCTGGGAGATTATTTTGCCGCAATTTCCCCTCTTGATATTGCATCGGCCCGGAAGGATATCCAAAAGAGCGTCCTGCTTATTGAGCGCATGCTTTCCTCAGTCCCTGATTTGTGGAAAATGCAGGATTCCCTGCTGTATGGCCGGATTGCAGAATTTACAGATCATAAAGCATCGGCTGCCAATATACTGCCGCCGCTTCTGACACAGCTGGAACAGGCGCCGGAATTTGATTTTTTAAGAGGCAGTGAAGAGTTTGAAAAAATCGTGGAAAAATATAAGAAAAAACTTTAATCCAAATGCCGAAGAGCAGAGCGCAGTAAAAGCCAAAAGCAGAGCTTCGGCGGACTGTGTCTTAGTCTTTGCTTCCCGGCAGGCCGTTATCTTTGTCCGGTGCAAACGGCTCCAGCTTTCCTCCTGCCGCCAGCAGCCTTTCTTCCATGGCTTTTGCATCCGCAGTTATCTTTTCCCTGTTTCCGATAAGAAATGTACGGACCTCAAACCCCTGCTTTATCAGAAGACGCGCCGCGGCGATGCCGTCTCCTCCGTTGTTTCCCGGCCCGCAGAATACGGCCGCGCGGGGAACGGCGTTTTTCCCGTGTCCTTCTGCTATTTTCAGAACTCTCCCGGAAACTGACAACGCCGCGCGTTCCATCAGATCCAGAGACAAAATACCATATTCCTGAATGGCCCTGCGGTCGAGCTCCTTCATTTGAGCGGTGGTTGCCAATGGATGCATAACTGCTTCTCTCCTTTTCATAGGAATTTTCACAGAAACAATGCTTCCCGATTGGGAATTACACTGCGGTTTTAATGATTGTATCATATTTCTGCCGAATTTCCATCTATAAAAAATGAAATTATAAAAATGAAATTTCCGCTTGTATTTTTTGTCTAAAGTGCTATAATTTTAATTACGGAAGCATAGCTCAGCCGGGATGAGCGTTCGCCTCACACGCGAGAGGTCATGGGTTCGAGCCCCATTGCTTCCATTCTTTCCGCAGATAATCTGCGGTCCGGGGCATTAGCGCAGTTGGGAGCGCGCCACATTCGCATTGTGGAGGTCGTGGGTTCAAATCCCATATGCTCCATAAGTGGGAAAAATCTTAAAATCAAAGGATTTTTCCCACTTTTTTATTCGTTATCTTCCGTCTGTTTTTCCCGCCGTTTCTGAAAATTTGTGTACTGCTTGTGTACTGCCGGGAAAGACGGCGCGCTGTCCTTTTACCGGGCATCGTTTACTGCGGCCCAGAAATTATCCTGAAGGAGAACTTACACTATGGCATATATTAAAAAGAGAGGGAACAGCTATCTGATCCGGGTAAGCGTCGGTTACGATTCCTGCGGAAAGAAAATCACCCGATCCACTACATATAAACCGGAATATACTACTGCTACGGGGAAGGCGAAGGCGGACTCCGTGATCGATAAAGAGGTCAGGCGTTTTGCGGATGATTTTGAAAGATCCGTAAAATCCGGCGAAAATCTCCAGAGAGGAAATATGAAATTTGACGTCCTCGTCGCAAGGTATCTGGAGGAATATGCTTTTATCAAGCTGTCGCAGGCTACTGCCGAAGGCTATAAGGAGCATCTGGAAAAAAAGCTCGTGCCTGCCTTCGGGCATGTAAAAATCAGCGGCCTCTGCCATCAGCAGATGGAAATACAGAAATTTTATAATCAGATGGCAAAGCCCGGAGCAGACGGCTCCTGTACGGCAGTGTCCACAATCCGCAGGAGCATGGCGGTATTCTCCAGCGTTATGCAGTGGGCGGTGGATATGCAGCTGATACCGTCCAACCCTCTGACTCACGTCAGGCCTCCCAGAAAAGCCTATACGGCAGAACAGCCGAAAAGCTTTACGATTGAAGAATTGAACCGGTTCATTGCCGCGCTGGATATGCCTCAGACCGCCAGCTACCGGGCGCATACCTGCAGGAAGAAAAACGGCGGCAGCTATTACGTCCCGGAATATACGGAAGAACGCCGTATCTCTGAACAGTTTAAATTATTTTATATTATGGCGGCTTTTTCCGGATGCAGGCGCGGAGAACTGATTGCCCTGGAGTGGTCCGATATTAATTTTTCCGAACGGACAATCAGCATTTCCAAAAGCGCAAGCAAGACAGCCGCAGGCATTGTTCTGAAAGAAACCAAAACTGCCAGCGGCGTCCGTGTTATCCATATGCCCGACTCCGTGATGGAGCTGGCAAAAAAATGGGAGCTGCAGCAGAAAAAGCTGCGGACTGCGCTTGGAGCCTCCTGGATGGGTACGGACAATGTGTTTTGTCAGGCGGACGGCTCCCGGATGTACCCGGATACTGTCACCGCCAAATTTAAAAGCATCATCAGGAACTATAACGCACAATGCCCTCCCTCGGAGCAGCTTCCGGATATTTCTCTGCACGGGCTCCGGCATACGGTTGCCAGTGTTCTGATCAACCAGCATACGGATATTGCAACTGTATCTAAAAGACTTGGACACAGCCGCACATCCGTTACCTTGGATATCTATACTCATGCGGTGCAAAAGGCCGATAAGGCGGCGGCGGAGCTGCTGGACGATATTGCAAAATCGGCCGGGGTATAAGACCGGAACTGCGGAAAAACGGGTGCGGATATGCCCTGACAGGGAATAACGGAAGCATATAATTTACATAATATTTTTATGTTCCTAAAATTCTTTTTTCTCTATTAATTTAACAGAAAC
>VSNE01000243.1 GCA_009774155.1 Lachnospiraceae bacterium | reverse complement strand
TCCGCCAGACCCACCAGGCCGTACATACCGGAAAAGCGCTCCCTGTGAACAAAGCCCTCCTTAACCAGAAAATGGTACTCAAAAAAACCGCTTTCCTCCACCTCAAACCTGATTCTCTCGTCCATATATTCCGCCATAATATTCAGCACATAGGGAAGCTCCCGCTTTTTAAAATCCTGTATATTCGCTGCTCTCTTGGCAATATTTCCAAGAATCAGGCGGCATAGGGTGTAGGCGCCGCCTCCAAGCGGCAGACCGTTATAGCAGCTTGCAATCACATACCTTTCTGTCAGCTCCTTCCGGAACATCACATGGTTCGCAAAGCTGGGCTTCGCACTGTGCAGCGCGCAGTCAATTGCCTTCAGCATGAAATCATCGTCGGTTACCCCTTCCTCATATTTAAGCGTCAGGTTCGGAACCGCATGCTCCAGCTCTGTCTCCACTTCCAGAAGAAGCCGTCCTGCCTTTGTGGGCTTTGGGCCGATGTTGGCATGGGAAAAGGAATCCAGCACCGTTCTGTCAATGTGGATCATAAACATTTTAAGAAGCTTTTTAGCCTGCGCTTCGTCCACCGTATCAATAAACGGCTCCAAAAGCTCATCAAGCTGTCCCACATAGACCGGATAATTCGTCACACTGGGTACGTGCTTATAGAAAATCAGCAGACTGTTCAGCGCTTCATACAGATCCGCCGGAGGAGGAAGCTGAAGGAACTTTGAGCCTTCCTTCATAAATTTTGCATAATCCGGCACAATGTAACGGGGGCGCATGGGCGCATGCCCTTCGGACAGATCACAGATACACTGCCTGTCAATCGGTACATTCAGAAGCTCATCCAGTCCTTCCGGAAGCTTCAGGACCTCCATCAGGGAGTCCGCCGCACACGCCAGGTTCGTCAGCTTCTGCTCATGGGTCAGAGATGGGCTCTCAATAATATTTAATATGTTTTCCCGTGTTTGATTCACACGCTCCATCGTTATTTCTCGCATTTTTTTCATCTCCATCTATCCTTCTTTGTCTTCCTTTATCAGCTTCCTTACCGCCTCCACCGCTATACGGATCGCGGTATCTGTATTATGTACAATGGGATTGCTTAAGCCCTTTTTTTCCCGCTCCTGGTTCGCCATGACAAGGAATACGGAAGCAGCCCGTACATGCAGCGCGCTGGCAACAACAAACAAAGCGGCTGATTCCATCTCTGATGCGACGCATCCCAGACGCTTCCATGCCTCCCATTTATGAAGCAGCTCATAGCTTACCGGCATAAGCTCCGGAGAATGCTGTCCGTAAAACGCATCCTTGCACTGAACAACTCCCACATGATAAGCCTGACTCATATCCTTCGCAGACGCGATCAGCGCATTGACAAGCCCGATATCCGGAACCGCGGGAAATTCAATGGGCGCATATTCTTTGCTGGTGCCCTCCATACGGACGGCTCCGCTGGCAATTACCACATCGCCGCTTTTTACATCTGTCTGTATTCCTCCGCAGGTGCCGATCCGGATAAAGGTATCTGCTCCCGCCTTTACAAGCTCCTCCATCGCAATGGATGCGGAAGGGCCTCCGATTCCGGTGGATGTCGCGCTGACCTTCACTCCGTCCAGATATCCTGTGTAGGTCACATATTCCCGGCTGTCCGCCATCAGCATGGGACTGTCAAAATATTTTGCAATATTTGCACATCGTTTCGGATCTCCCGGAAGAATCACATACTTCCCCACATCCCCTTCGCCTACCTGAATATGATACTGTTTTCCCGCGTTTTCAGAATAATTCACATGCTCACTCTCCTATTCCGTTTATTTTATCTTTATTCCGCATCTTTATTCCATGCGGCCGTCCGGGTCAGACCTTTTATTTTGATTTTACAAATGGTTTTCCGTTTGCTGCCGGCGTATGCGCTTTTCCTACAAACAATACCAGGGCAAGAATCGTCACAATATACGGAATCATGGAAATAATATTCGGAGAAACGGTATTGCTCTGACCTGCCAGAGTCTTGATTCCGCTGCACAGCCCGAACAAAAGACATGCCTTTGTCGCTCCGCCCGGTGAAAATTTTCCGAAAATAACCGCTGCAATGGCAATAAAGCCTTGTCCCACGATAACGCTGGGACGGAACTGGTTAATCGTTGCCAGCGTCACGAAGGCTCCGCCCAGACCTGCCATAAATCCGGACAGGATCACACAGATATAGCGGACACGGTATACATCGATGCCAAGAGATTCGCATGCTTCCGGATGCTCTCCCACCGCGCGCAGATGGGCTCCGAATTTTGTTTTATAGAACACAAACCAGCATACTGCCGCCAGAATAAATACCAGGTAAGCCACTGCATATACATTCAGTACATTGCTGAAAAAGGAGCCTGCCGGAAATACTCCCTCAAACAGCTTGGGAAGCTTGCAGCTCGGGTCCATGGCAGGAGTATCCGAGGAATTGTTGAACATGGCTTTACACAGAAATACCGCAAGGCCGGGCCCCAGAAAGTTAATGGCCGTCCCGGCAATTGTCTGATCCGCATGGAAGGACACACAGGCAATGGCATGAATCAATCCGAAAAAGCCTCCTGCCGCTCCTGCGCACAGAAATGCAATCCAGCCGTTTCCGGTCGTCAGCCCCATGACTGCGCCGGTAAACGCGCCAATGGTCATCATACCCTCAATACCGATATTTCCCACTCCGCTCCGGTCCGAAAAGCAGGAGCCGCGGGCAGCCAGAAGAACAGGCGGCGTTGCATTCAAAGTTGCATTAATCAAAAGCCCGAGATTTTTAATGATTACATCCATACTAGTTCCCCTCCTTCTTTTTTCCAATGCTCCGGAACAGAATGCGGAATACCTGAGAAACCGCAATAAACAAAATTACGCATCCCATAATAATATCCACAACCTCTGCAGGCGCTTTTACGATGCTTAGCTTGGAACCGCCGTACTTCATGGCTCCATAGAACAGGCCGGAAAAGATACATCCAATCGGACTGGAGGAACCAATCAGCGCAACCGTAATTCCTTCAAATCCAAAGCCCTCCTGGCCTGCAAACTGGCTTAAGCGTCCGGACATTCCAAGAATCTGAACTGCCCCTCCAAGACCTGCCAAAGCGCCGGAGATACCTAAAGCAGTCAGCACGGAGCCGTCCGCATTGATACCCGCATACAGAGCGCTGCTGCTGTTAAACCCCACTGCCTTCAGCTTATATCCCAGAGTTGTCTTCTCGATCACGATCCAGATAAGGATTGCCGCCAGCACAGCCATGACGATCCCCCAGTTTGCCGCACTGCAGTCCAGAAGGCTCCTGATTCCTTCCGGAAACAGAATCCTGGACGATTCCAGCACATCCTTGGTGGCTTCTCCGCCGTCCTTATGAATGGCCGGCAGATTCACCACATAGTTAGACAGATAGAATGCAATCCAGTTAAACATAATAAAAGATAAAACCTCGTGAATACCGCGCTTTACCTTCAGGATGCCGACTGCCAGCGACCAGATGCATCCTGCCGCCGCCGCCGCGATAACGCAGAGCGGCACGTGAAGCCATACCGGCAGATCCACCAGAATACCAAGCACACAGGCCGTCAGCGCGCCTACCACAAACTGCCCCTCCGCTCCGATATTGAACACGCCTGTACGGAACGAAAACGCCACGCTAAGACCCGTAAAAATCAGCGGACTCGCATAGGTAAGCGTCCATACCAGATACTTTGGTTTACTGAATACACTGTTTATCAGCTTCCCATATGCGACTGCAGGACTGATGCCCGCAATGATAAGAAATACGGCGCCAATCAAAAAGCCTGCGATAATTGCGATAATGGTATAAAGCACATTGCTTTCCAAAATACTTTTCTTTTTATTCATGCTTTTTACCTCCCGCCATCATAAAGCCAAGCTCCTTCTCATCTGCATTTTTCCCCGGCACGCTTCCCGTAATCTGTCCGTCAAAAATAACCTCGATACGGTCAGAAAGACTCATAATCTCATCCAGTTCAAAAGAAACGAGAAGAACGGCGCGGTTTTTATTTCTCTGCTCCACCAGATATTTATGAACAAATTCAATAGCTCCCACATCCAGCCCCCTGGTAGGGTTTACCGCAATTAAAAGCTCCTTGTCATTCGTAACCTCTCTGGCAATGATCACCTTCTGCTGGTTGCCTCCTGACAGTGTTCCCGCAGGCGCTCCCTCGCTTCCCCTGGGCCTTACATCGAACTTCTCTATCAAATCCGCGGCATGCTCTCTGATGGCCCTGCGGTTCAGAATGCCTTTGGAGGAAAACGGCTCTTCCTCAAAATGCTGCAGAATCAGATTGTCCTCATTAGAAAACTCCAGTATCAGCCCATGTTTCTGGCGGTCTGCCGGAATGCTGGAAATTCCGCTCTCAAAGGTTTTCTTCGGACTTTTATTGTAGACATCCTTCCCAAGAAGCGTTATTTCTCCTTCTTCTGCTTTGCGAAGTCCGGTAAGAATCTCCACCAGCTCCGTCTGTCCGTTGCCGTCCACCCCCGCAAGGCCCACAATCTCCCCTCTTCGCACATTCAGGTTCAGCCCTCTTAAAATCTCCACCCCGCGATAATCCCTGGCATGGATATTTTTTACCTCCAGAACAAGCTCCCCCGGAG
>VSNE01000242.1 GCA_009774155.1 Lachnospiraceae bacterium | reverse complement strand
GGACTTTCCCAGGGAGCCACGGAGCAGGCTGCTTCTGTGGAAGAGCTGTCGGCGACCATTGCAGATATTACGGAGGAGCTCAGGACTACGGCCGATCAGACAAAACTGGCCACAGATCTTGTGGAGCAGGCAGAGAACTCTTTAAACAGAAGTATGGATGAAATGCATCTTATGGTGAAAGCGATGCATAACATTGAAAGTACGTCGTCTGAGATCGAGCACATTGTAAAGACAATCGATGATATTGCATTCCAGACTAATATACTGGCTTTAAATGCGGCCGTGGAGGCTGCCCGGGCAGGATCGGCCGGAAAGGGCTTTGCGGTAGTTGCGGATGAGGTGCGCAATCTGGCTCAGAAGTCGGCAGAGGCGGCTAAGAATACGACCACTCTGATTGCCGAGTCGGCGAAAGCGGTCAAGGAAGGAATGGACTTTGCCGTAAAAACGGAAGGAGCAGTAGAACAGGTGGTAGGCAATGCAAAAGAGGTTGCCGAGATTGTCCTTAATATCAGGAACAGCTCCAATACGGAGGCTGACGCGGCCGGTCAGATTTCGCAGAGTATTGATCAGATTTCGTCGGTTGTCCAGAATAACAGTGCAACCGCAGAGGAGAGCGCTGCAGCCAGCCAGGAGCTGTCCGGTCAGGCTAATATGCTGAAAGAGCTGCTTGGAAGGTTCCAGCTGCATGAGTAGAATCACGGATTTTACCGGAATCGGAAATTCCTTTTACTTCTCTTTTTCCGTATCTTCCTTTTTAAACAGCCGGAACAGCCATAGATAGATATAAAGAAGAAGAGGGAGGACAACTGTGGCGGTGATAGATATCATCAGCAGTTCTTCTGTCTCTTCTTTTTGGAAAATGGACAGGAGAAAGGTAGTAAAATAGAGCAGGACTATGATAATAACTGCCAGCAGTGCCAGAGCGCGTTTGATTTTCTGATACATATGCATAAGCTCCTTTCTATGTCAGTTTCTTTTTATTATAAATGCCGTTTTTAAGGAATGCAAGCAGTGAAGAGAACTGCCAAATATCTGTTCTGCCGATATGATAAACAAATGACAGGAAAAGGAGACTAATATGAGTGATTTGGAGCTTTTAAACAGAGAGCAGAAGGAGGCGGTTCTGTATACAGAGGGGCCTCTTCTGATTCTGGCAGGGGCAGGTTCAGGAAAGACAAGGGCGCTGACCTTCCGTATTGCCCATTTGATAGATGAGTGCGGGGTGAATCCCTGGAACATACTGGCGATTACATTTACCAATAAAGCGGCAGGTGAGATGCGGGAGCGTGTGGACAGGATTGCGGGATATGGCTCGGAAAGTGTATGGGTAAGCACCTTTCATTCGGCCTGCGTAAGAATTCTGCGCCGTTACATAGACCGTCTTGGATATGATACCAGCTTTACTATCTATGATAAAGAGGATCAGAAGACGGTAATGAAGGATGTATGCCGCCGTCTGCAGATAGATCCGAAGATGTATAAGGAACAGATGCTTTTAAACGCCGTTTCCCATGCGAAAAATGAATATATTTCTCCGAAGGAATTTCAACTGGACGCACAGGGGGATTTCCGTCAGGAGAAAATAGCGGAGGTTTATCTGGAATATCAAAATGAGCTGAAGAGAAATAATGCGCTGGACTTTGACGATTTAATCGTAAAGACGGTGGAGCTTTTTCAGAGCTGCCCGGATGTGCTGGATTATTATCAGGAACGCTTCCGCTATATTATGGTAGACGAATATCAGGATACAAATACTGTACAATTTAAGCTTATCAGCACGCTGGCTAAAAAATATCGGAATCTGTGCGTAGTCGGCGACGATGATCAGTCTATTTATAAATTCAGAGGCGCCAATATCGGAAATATTCTGAACTTTGAGAAGATATTTCCGGAAGCCAGAGTAATTAAGCTGGAACAGAATTACCGTTCCACCCAGAATATTCTGAACGCGGCAAACAGTGTAATTTCCAATAATCGGGGAAGGAAGGAGAAGCGGCTCTGGACTGAAAATGAACAGGGAAAGCCGATTGCTTTCCGGCAGTTTCAGACCGGTTATGAGGAAGCGGAATATATTACCGGAGAAATCCGGAAAAAAATTCAGACAGGAGAAGCGCAGTACCGGGATTTCGCAATTCTGTACCGGACGAATGCCCAGTCCCGTCTGTTTGAGGAAAAATTCCTGACGGCAAATGTGCCGTATAAGTTAATAGGGGGCGTAAACTTTTATTCCCGCCGGGAGATTAAGGACTTATTGGCATATTTGAAAACGATTGACAACGGTAAGGATGACCTGGCTGTACGGAGGATTATCAACGTGCCGAAGAGGGGAATCGGCGCAGTGACTTTAAATAAGGTACAGGCTTATGCGGATGCGGCAGGGGTGAGTTTTTTTGAAGCGTTGGAGGAGGCGGACCAGATTCCGGGACTTGGAAAGGCGCTTTTAAAGATACAGCCGTTTGTGGGGCTGATCCATGGGATGCGCCTGAAGCTTGCGGATATTTCGCTGGTGAAGCTGATAGAGGAGATTCTTACGCAGACCGGCTATGCACAGGAATTAAAGGATGAAGGGACCGACGAGGCTGACGGACGGCTGGAAAATCTTGGTGAGCTGCTCAGCAAGGCGGCTGCTTATGAGGAGACAGCGGAGCGCCCGGAGCTGAGCGGATTTCTGGAGGAGGTAGCGCTGGTGGCGGATATCGACAGTCTGGAGGATAGTGATAACCGGGTGCTTTTGATGACCTTACACAGTGCGAAGGGGCTGGAGTTTCCGTGTGTTTATCTGGCGGGCATGGAGGACGGCATTTTTCCAAGCTATATGTCCATTATGGCAGAGCATCCGACAGAAGAGATTGAGGAGGAACGAAGGCTCTGCTATGTAGGCATTACAAGAGCCATGAAGGAGCTGACCATGACTTCTGTACGTGTGCGTATGATACGGGGAGAAAATCAGTATAATTCTGTTTCGCGGTTTGTGCGCGAAATTCCCCGGGAGCTGACTGACAGAAAGAATCCGGTTCCGTCAGAATCCGGAGGGCGGCAGATTCGTAAGGATGCTGCTTATATCAAGGCAAAAGAAGCTTTTAAAACAAAAACCTTTGATCCGAAGCAGTTTAAGGTAGTCAAAGCAGACAGCCTGGACTATGGGGCCGGGGACAGAGTGTCTCATATAAAATTCGGGGCAGGAACCGTGCTGGAGATCACAGAAGGCGGCAGGGATTATGAAGTGAAGGTGGATTTTGACCGCGCCGGCGTGAAAAGAATGTTTGCTTCTTTTGCGAAGCTGAAAAAAATAGAAAGTCTATAGTATTTTCATGGGAAATATGATATACTACGCATAGACGTTGAACAGTGCCGAAGCGAGGCGGCGCTGTAAAAGTAAAATAAAAGAAAAGAGGTATCTGCTATGAACCGTGTGGAAGATTTTATTAATGCAGCGAAAACCAATGAAATGCTCGGGGAACTGCTCCATATCAAGAAGGAAGAAGAGAAAAAGCAGAATGCAGTGATGTGGATTGTTATCATTGTCGGGGCCGTGATTGCAGTAGCGGGTATTGCATATGCAGTTTATCGTTTTTTCACTCCGGATTACCTGGAGGACTTTGATGAAGACTTTGACGATGATTTTGATGATGACTTCTTTGAGGATGAGGACGAAGAAGACGAGGATGAAGAATAATAAAACTGGAAAGGGTTGTCGAAAGACAACCCTTTCTTTGGCATAAAATATTTATGGCGTTACGGAACGGAGGGTATATGAAAAAGGGAGAGATTTATGATGGTCTGATTGAAAAGGTGGAGTTTCCAAATAAGTGCCGGATTCAGGTTGGTGAGAGGGCTGTAATTGTAAAAAACGGGGTTCCGGGACAGAAAGTCCGGTTTTCCGTCAGCAAGGTGCGTAAAGGAAAGGCAGAGGGGCGGATTCTGGAGGTGCTGGAGAGGGCTCCGGGAGAGTGTGAGCCGTTCTGCAGGCATTTTCCGGAATGCGGGGGCTGCGTTTACCAGAATATTTCCTATGAGGCTCAGCTTCATCTGAAGGAGCAGCAGGTGAAGGAGCTTTTGGATAAGTCGGTGGACGGACAGGGATATCGCTACATATTTGAAGGGATTAAGAAAAGTCCCGCCTACTGCGGCTACCGGAACAAAATGGAGTTTTCGTTTGGCGATCAGGTGAAGGACGGCCCGCTGGCTCTTGGAATGCATAAGCGGGGCAGCTTTTATGATATTGTGACAGTGGACGACTGTCAGATTGCGGATAAGGATTTCCGCATGCTGCTGAAAGCCACGCTGGATTATTTCAAAGAGAAGGGGATTCCATTCTACCGGAAGATGCAGCATACGGGATATCTGCGTCATTTACTGGTCCGCAAGGCAGTGAAAACCGGAGAGATTCTGGCGGTTTTGGTGACGAGCACCCAGATGGAGGAGGATTTATCGGGGTGGTCAGAAATCCTCCGGAGGCTTCCGCTGGAAGGAAGGCTTGCAGGGATTCTTCATACGAAAAATGACAGTCTGGCGGATGTGATTCAGAATGACGGCACAGAGGTTTTGTATGGGCAGGATTATTTTTGCGAAGAGCTATTGGGACTTCGTTTGCGAATCAGGGCTTTTTCATTTTTCCAGACAAATTGTC
>VSNE01000241.1 GCA_009774155.1 Lachnospiraceae bacterium | reverse complement strand
GCTATACCTATGGGCAGGTTCTGGAAAATGCAAAAAGGATCGGAAGCGCTTTATCCGCCATAGTTCCGCAGAATGCGCCCGTACCGGTTCTGATGGAAAAAGAAGCATGGACCTTGAATGTATTTATGGGAGCAGTCTATGCAGGCTGCTTTTATACATTAGTGGAGCCGGATCAGCCTTTGGAGCGGATACGGACCATTCTGGAAACATTGGAAGCAGAGATCATTGTGACTTCAGGAAAGCTTGCAGGAAAGCTGAGGGAGCTGGATTTTAAAGGGAGGATACTGCTGGCGGAGGAGCTGGTAAAACAGGAGGCGGATGCGCAAAGGCTGGCGGCCAGAAGAAAATCAGCCTGCGACATAGATCCTCTGTATGCGATCTTTACCTCCGGCTCTACGGGAGTACCCAAGGGAGTGGTGGTATCCCACCGTTCCGTCATTGATTTTACGGAGCATTTTACAGAAATTTTCGGCTTTGAAAAAGAGGATGTAATTGCAAACCAGGCGCCCTTTGACTTTGATGTGTCAGTGAAGGATATCTATCCTGCCATGAAGGTTGGGGCAACAATGGAAGTGATTCCAAAGAAATATTTTTCCGTTCCAAAGAAACTTCTGGATTTCTTAGACGACAGAAAAGTGACAAGCCTTACGTGGGCGGTATCGGCTCTCTGCATTATCTCCATGCTGAAAGGGTTCAAATATAAAACGCCGAAAAGCATCCGCCGGGTGATGTTCAGCGGCGAGGTGATGCCGGTAAAGCATTTGAACTATTGGAGGGAATATTTGCCGGAGGCCCTTTATGTGAATCTGTACGGGCCGACGGAGATTACATGCAACTGTACGTATTATATCCTGGACCGGGAGTTTTCCGAGGATGAGCTGCTTCCTATCGGAGAGGCCTTTCCGAATGAAAGGGTATTTCTACTGGATAAAGAGGATCATCTGGTAACGGAGCCGGGGACGCTGGGGGAAATCTGCGTGTCAGGTACGGCTCTGGCTTTGGGATATTACAGGAATCAGGATAAGACCGCGGAGGCGTTTGTTCAGAATCCGCTGAACAGCCGTTACCTGGAGCCTGTTTACCGGACCGGGGATTTGGGACGGTATGACGAAGCAGGGGAGCTGTACTATGTGACCCGGAAGGATTTTCAGATTAAGCATATGGGGCACCGGATAGAGCTTGGGGAAATTGAAGCCGCTTTTCAGGCCCTTGACGGGATTTCCAGAGTCTGCTGTATCTACGATGAGCCAAATACGAAGATTATCGGGTTTTATGTGGGAGAATTAAGTCCTAAGACGGTTATTGAACGTCTGTCCGAAAAGCTTCCGCGGTTTATGATCCCGAATGTATTCCGGCAGACAGAGTCCATGCCCATTACAAAGAACGGGAAAATTGACAGAAATGCACTGATGGAAGATTATTCCGGAAGAAATTAAGAAGCCGGGCTGTTGGAGGAAAGCATATGGATAAGAACAGACTGCAGGAGCTGGCGGCATCTCTTGAGACGCCGGCGTTCGTGTTTGATACAGATATACTCAGAGCAAGGGCGGAATGGGTGGCGGACAGCATCCGGCCCGCAGAGCTTTGCTTTGCAATCAAGGCCAATCCGTTCCTGATAAAAGCTATGGATTCCTGTGTGGAGCGGTATGAGGTCTGCTCTCCGGGAGAATTTCATATCTGCGTGGAGAATGGGCTGGATATGACGAAGATTGTCTTGTCCGGCGTGAACAAGGAATATGCGGACGTGCGCTATGCCATGGAACAGGGAGTGATTCATTATACGGCAGAGTCAAAGAGCCAGTTTTGGCTGGTACACCGCTGCGCAGAGGAGCTTGAAAGGAAGGCGGAGATTCTGCTTCGGGTGACAAACGGCAATCAGTTCGGCATGAGTGAGACGGATGTGACGGAGCTGATCCGCTGCCGTGATCAGTATCCCTGTCTGGAAATAACGGGAGTCCAGTACTTTACCGGAACCCAGAAAAAGGAAATTAAAAAGATTGCCAGAGAAGTGGAATATATCGAAGATTTTATCCGCAGGCTGCGGGAAAAGGAGGGCTTTTCGGCCCGGACGCTGGAATTTGGACCGGGACTGGGCGTGCCTTATTTTACGAAGGACGATTTTGAAAAGGACAGATGCCTGCTGGAAGAGTTTGCAAAGCTGTTCCGGGAGGGCAGGCCGTATAAGCTGATTTTCGAGATGGGCCGTTTTCTGACGGCATCCTGCGGCTATTATATAACAAAGATTGTAGATCAGAAGAGAAATGACGCGGTTAACGTGTGCATTGTGGACGGCGGTATCAATCACGTGAATTACTATGGGCAGAATATGGCGATGAAAACGCCGATACTGTCTTTTTTCCCGCAGCATCCGATTGAAAAAGAGGAAGAGGAGTGGACAGTCTACGGTTCCCTTTGTACGACTGCGGATATTTTGTTAAAGAAGCTTTTGCTTCGGGATGCAAGAATCGGGGACTATCTGGCGTTTCATAATATCGGGGCGTATTCGGTGACAGAGGGTCTGTATCTGTTTCTAAGCCGGAGGCTGCCCGGAATTTACCGGTACAGCGAGCAGGAAGGAGCAAAGCTTATGCGCGGCGGGTTGGAAACCTATCCGCTTAATACATGGAATCAGGAGGCAGGAAGATGGAAGAATTAATGGAAATTTTGGAGGCATTAAAGCCGGAGATTGATTTTGCGGCGGAGAAGGAGCTGATTGATGACGGAGTTCTGGAATCCTTTGATGTGATTACTCTGATTGCGGAGATTGAGGATCAGATGGGCATTGAGATTCCGGCAGAGGAGATTGTGCCGGAGAATTTTAATTCCGCAGAGGATATCTGGCGTCTGTGCGAAAAAATCAAAGGAGAGGATTAAGATGCAGTTTCGCGATCTGAAGAGGCAGTATCAGGCGCTGAAGCCGGGGATAGATGAGGCTGTCAGCCAGGTGCTGGAGGCTTCCAGCTATATCAGCGGCAGACAGGTGGACGAGCTGGAGGAAGCTCTGGCGGAATATGTGGGCATGAAGCATTGTATTAGCTGCGGCAACGGAACCGACGCATTGACTCTGGCGCTGATGGCATGGAATATCGGGGAGGGAGACGCGGTTTTTGTACCGGACTTTACGTTCTTCGCCTCTGCCGAGACCGTGGCCTTTCAAGGGGCCACCCCGGTATTTACGGATATTCTGGAGGATACCTTTAATATGGACCCGGACAGTCTGGAGCGTGTGATTCAGGCGGTTCAGGCAGAAGGAAAGCTGACGCCGAGAGCCGTTGTGACTGTGGATCTGTTCGGCCTTCCGGCTGATTACGGCAGAATCCGGGCGATTGCGGACAAGTATGGCCTGTATATTTTAGAGGATGCAGCCCAGGGCTTTGGGGGAACATATTACGGAAGGCGCGCCGGAAGCTTCGGAGATATTGCCGCCACCTCGTTCTTTCCGGCAAAACCGCTTGGATGCTATGGAGTCGGCGGCGCTGTCTTTACCAATCAGGATGAATGGGCGGCGCTTTTAAAATCTTACCGGGTTCACGGCAAGGGCAGCGATAAATATGATAATGTGCGGGTGGGTATCAATTCCCGGCTGGACACTATTCAGGCGGCGGTTCTGCAGGTGAAGCTGAAAGCATTTAAAGACTACGAGCTGGCGGATACGGATGCGACAGCGGCAAAGTATACGGAAGGGCTGAAGGACTGCGTAAAGGTTCCTGTCATACCGGAAGGGTTAAGCTCGGGCTGGGCGCAGTACAGCATTCTTCTGAAGGATGAAAAGGAGCGCGGGGAGGTACAGTCCTATCTGAAGGAAAACGGCGTGCCCTCCATGATTTATTATCAGAGAGGAATGCATCAGCAGACAGCCTTTAAAGGATATCATTTTTATGGGGAACAGTTTCCGGTGACTCTCAGCGTGTGCAGCCGGGTGCTGTCTCTGCCCCTGTGTCCCTACCTGACGGATGAGGATCAGCAGAAGGTGATCCGGCTGATTCGGGAAAAAGTATGATAAGCGGAGCCAGGAGTAAACGCATGAAAATATTATTGATATCCTATGATTATTTTAAATATGACGGACGGGTCCGTGAGCTTATCAGAACGGCAAAGGAGCTGGGGGATGTGACCTACATTACCCGCGGCTCAGAAGGGGAAATTCCCCGGGAAAGCTGCCACATCGTCTATCCGGACCGGGGATACAGCAATTTTATCATGTTTGTCTGCCGGCAGATGAGGAGGCTTGGCAGACAGGATCTGATTTTTATCGATAACCGCAAGGGAATCATTCCGGGTTATCTGGCGAAGAAGCTGTCCGGCGCCCGCTACGTGGTGCAGGACTGCCGGGAGCTGTATGATATGAGGAGCGCGTCGGGGCTTCCCGGGAAGATCGGCTGTATGGTGGAGAAAATCTTTACCAGGCATTCGGACGTGGTCATTGCGGCCAATGCATACCGGGCAAGGATTATGGTGAGCATGTTCGGCCTTAAGAAGCAGCCGTTAAATTATGAAAATATCCGCCGCCTGGAGTACGCAGATGAAGCAAGGCGGGCACAGGCGGAAGAGGAATGCGAAGAATTTTTCAAAGAGAAAAGGTTTCGGATTATTTCGACCGCAGGCTGTGATATGAGCCGTACAACAGGAAAGATGGTGGAGGCCATGAAGGGG
>VSNE01000240.1 GCA_009774155.1 Lachnospiraceae bacterium | reverse complement strand
GAAGTAGGGAATTTCTCTGCTTCCTTTTTATTTTAGGAATAATTCCTATATATGCCAATAATAATTATACACTAACTTGTTTTTTCTTCCATATACAAAATAAGGGAAATCTGTAGAATTGTCTGTATGATTATAATATAATCTAACTCAGCAGGGTAAAATAAATTATCAGCAGAAGGAGTATAAAAATGTCACCAGCAGAATTATTAAAGGAAGCAAAAGCAATGCAGGAAACGATCATATCATATAGAAGGTATTTACATTCCCATCCGGGAATCGGATTTGAAATTGAGGATACATTATCCTTTGTGAAGAAAAAGCTTATGGAAATAGGATATGAGCCTAACGAATGCGGAAAGGCAGGTCTCACTGCTTGTGTCGGCGGGAAAAAAGAGGGCAAGGTGTTCCTGCTTCGCGCCGATATGGATGCTCTTCCGATTCAGGAACAATCCGGCCTGGACTTTGCCGCAAAAAACGGCAGAATGCATGCCTGCGGACATGATATGCATACAGCCATGCTGCTGGGTGCGGCCCGACTGCTAAAACAGTATGAAGATACAATTGAAGGGACTGTCAAGCTGATGTTCCAGCCCGCAGAGGAGATATTTGAAGGGGCGCACGATATGTTAAAGTCGGGACTGCTGAAGGATCCGGCTGTTGATAAGGCTCTGATGATACATATCATGTCAGGAATGCCTTTCTCCACCGGAACGGTCATCATATCCGCACCCGGTGTCAGCGCGCCCGGCGCGGACATCTTTGAAATTAAAATTCAGGGAAAAGGAGTCCATGGTTCCATGCCCAATCTTGGGATCGATCCGCTGAATGCGGCTGCCCATATTTTAATCGCTTTACAGGAAATCCAGACAAGGGAGCTTGCTTTAGACGAACGGACTGTATTGACAATAGGCACGATGAATGCGGGAACTGCGCCAAACGTAATACCTGATTCTGTCACCATGAGTGGAAGTATTCGGACTTTCGATGAAAAAACACGTACATTTATGAAAAAAAGACTGACAGATATCGCAAAGGGAACTGCCCGGACGTTTCGTGCAGATGCAGAGGTGACTTTTAAAAACGGCTGCCCCGCCCTTGTAAATGACAAAGAATTATCTGCCAGTATCCTTAAATACACCAGAGAACTGCTCGGGCCGGAAAAAGCATTTTCTGTCAGAGAACTAAATGCTGCGGATAAAGGCCGGAAATCTTCAGGGGCAGCCGGTTCCGAAGATTTTGCATATATCAGTCAGGAAATACCTTCTATTATGCTGGCCCTGGCGGGCGGGCAGCCGGAAAAAGGTTATGTATATCCTCCTCATCACCCTATGGTAAAATTTGATGAGAATGCTCTGATAAGCGGAAGCGCTGTCTATGCATATACAGCTATGCGATGGCTGGAGGAGAATAAGCCGGAATAAAAATCCAATGTGTTATATATCAGCCATGCAGACGGATCAGCTCGTATTCCCGTACTCCCACTCCAAGCTCTGCCGCTGTCTCCACAGTATGAATTCCGTTTCTGGATTCCATCCGCTCAATCAGCGATGCCTTCCCCGAATCCGGAGAGTTGTAAACGGCGTCCACGCATGCCTGGTCAACGGCTACCGGATCAAGGGAAGCAAAAATACCGATATCCGCCATCTCCGGCTCATGAGGATTGCTGTCGCAGTCACAGTCCACAGAAAGCCGGTTGGCCACATTAATATAGACAATATTCTCTTTACCCATATAGTCGGTCACCGACTTATCCGCATCCGCCATACATTCCAGAAAAGAATCATGATCTGCGGTCCACATATTTTCCGGAACGCCCGCCCCGTGGATATGAGCTTTTCCGTGAGCGGAGGCAATGCCGATGGACATATTTTTCAGTGCGCCTCCGAAACCGCCCATCAGATGCCCTTTGAAGTGGGAGAGCACCAGCATAGAATCATAATTTTTAAAGTGCCCTCCCACATAGTTCTCGGTCAGGTGTCTGCCGCCTGTAACCGGAAGGACAAGCTCCCCGTCCTCGTCCATAATATCACAGGGGGCAATCTCCAGAAATCCATGCTCCCGGATGGCCTTCCAGTGCTCCTTTGTCGTATTTCTTCTGCCTTCATAGGCAGTATTACACTCTACAATTGTTCCGTTCAGCTCAGATACCAGCGCCTTTATCAATGCCGGCTGCAGAAAATTGTGTCCGCCCGGCTCTCCGGTGGACAGCTTTACCGCCACCTTTCCGCTTAGCTTTACACCCAGCGCATGGTAAATGTTCTGCAGAGATTCCGACGTAATCTCCTCCGTAAAATAAACCTTTGCTTTTTCCATTTTTAATAGTCTCCTTTCTCAAACCGCCTATCTTCCGAAAAGTTCGGCAGCTTTCTTCATATTTTCCATAACCGGTACCTCAAAGGGGCATCTCTGCTCACAGGCTTTACAGCCCGCGCATTCCTGCGCCGTATGCTCCAAAGCGGCATAATGCTCGCGTACAGTTTCCGGAACCCCGCCCTGAGCAAGCGACAGATTCAGAAATTTAGTAACCGATGCCACATCAATTCCCTTCGGACACGGCGCGCAGTGTCCGCAGTACATACAATGTCCCTTCCAGCTAATTTTCGGAAGTGCGGCGAATGCCGCTGCATAGTCCTTCTCACTGTCCGGCGCATCCTCATAGGCAATACTGATTTTCAGATCCTCTAACGTTCTGGCTCCGGCCATCACGGAGGCAACCGCCGGACGGGTCAGCGCATAATGAATACATTGATAAGGGGTCAGGGCCTTTCCTGCCGGGGACAGTTTTTCACTTAATAAGTCTCCTCCCCCGAATACTTTCATAACGGTAATTCCCACACCCATTCGCTGGCAGGTCTCATAGAGGGCCTGACGCTTCGGATTCATATTAACCAGCGGCTTTTCATAATTTTTCTCAGCCCACAGTTCTTCCACATCCTCGCTGGCAGGCTGCAGATCATAGCATGGATTTACGCTGAACATCAGCACATCCACCAGACCGCTGTTCACGGCCGCAAGCGCCGCTTCCGGATTATGGCTGGACATACCGATACATCCGACGGCTCCTGAGCTTTTCAGCTCCTGAGCATATTTCATTACATCGCCGTTTACCACCAGCTCCCAGTCAGAGAGAGAATCCACATAGTGAATCATACCGATCTCCACATGATCTGTCTCCAGTCTCTTCAGCTGATCCTGAAAGCCTTCCTTTACTTCTTTCAAATCGCGGGTTCTTTTATACTGTCCGTTTTTCCAAACCGTGCACAAATGTGCCTGCAGCACAAATTGATCCCGGCATCCTCTCATAGCCTTTCCAAGATTGGAACGCATATCCGGATTCGGCGCGTATAAATCGATACAGTTTATACCGCTCTCTTTCATCAAATCAATAAAAGCCTTTACCTGATCGTAGGATTTTTCCACAAAGCCTTCGCAGCCCATGCCGATCTCGCTGACCTTCAGACCCGTACGTCCCAGTTCCCGATATCTCATCAGTTTCTACGCCTCCTTTTTTTCAAACTCTGCCGCCACTTCCTTCATAAGCCGGCAGACTTCCAGATGCTGAGGACAGATTTCTTCACATGCTTTGCACTCCACACAGTCGGATGCCTTTCCTGCATTCCGGGTATGTACCATATAGTAAAAGTCTGCATTCCAGTCTTTAAAGTTCTTTTTGGCGTTCATACACGCAAACAGATCCGGAATCGGGATATGTTTCGGACATCCGTCCGTACAATATCTGCAGGCTGTACATGGAATCAGATTCTGCGCTCCGAAAATGGCGCGCACCTTGTTGACTGCTTCAAGCTCCTTTTCCGATAAAGGCCTGAATTCTTTCATATAACTGATATTATCCCGAAGCTGCTCCATATTGCTCATGCCTGAGAGCACCATCATCATACCCTCGAAGCCGGCTGCAAAGCGAATTGCGTAGCTGGCATAGCTGCCTCCCTCCAGAGCATCCAGCTCCTTTTTGCCTCCTCCGGCAGATTCACCAGGTTTCCGCCTTTCACCGGCTCCATAACAATGACCGGCTTATTGTGCTTTCTGCATACCTCATAGCAAAGACGGCTCTGTATTCCTGCATCCTCATAGTCTACATAGTTAAACTGAATCTGCACCGCCTCAATCTCCGGATGCTCTGTCAGAATCATATCCAGCACTTCAGCTTTGTCGTGGAAGGAAATACCCACATGACGCACCCTGCCTTCCGCTTTTAATTCCTGTGCAGCCTCATAAGCACGGCAGTTCTTGTATTTCTTATAAACCTCCGCATTCTGCGCATGCATCAGATAATAATCAAAATAATCTACCCCGCATGCCTTCAGCTGACTTTCAAAAAACGGACGGATTTCCTCCTCCTTATTAAAAAAATTGGTAGTCAGCTTGTTGGTCAGCAGATAGCGTTCACGTGGATACCGTTTTGTCAGACACTCCCTCAGCGCAGTCTCACTCTTTCCGTCCAGATATCCGTGAGCCGTGTCAAAATAGTGAAAGCCCTCCTCCAGAAAGGTATCCACCATCTGAGAAAACTCCTTGTAATCAACCTCGTCCCCATTCATCGGAAGACGCATGCATCCAAAACCAAAATTCCTCATTCCTGTTCTCCTTTCAGGCATTCTGATAATTTCCAAATATTATCTTTTTATTATACAGGTTAAACT
>VSNE01000024.1 GCA_009774155.1 Lachnospiraceae bacterium | reverse complement strand
ATAAAAACACAATATATAGTGGGGTGAATTGATGTTGTATGTAATCAAAAAGGATGGTACAAGAGAGAATTTCAATGTGGAAAAAATCGTGAATGCAGTGAACAAATCTGCGGCCCGTATTTTGTATAAATTTTCGGACGAGGAGACTGCCTATATCTGCAGGTTTGCGCGGGAGAGGGCAGAGTCTCTTGGAAAAGAAGGAATTGATATTCAGGATATGCACAATATTGTTGAGGGAGCATTGGAGCGGGTGAATCCGGCAGTGGCAAAGAGCTATCGGGATTACCGGAATTACAAAAAAGATTTTGTGCATATGATGGACGATGTGTATACAAAGAGCCAGTCTATCCGTTATATTGGCGATAAGAGCAATGCGAATACAGACAGCGCGCTGGTAGCCACAAAAAGAAGTCTGATATTCAATGAACTGAACAAGGAGCTGTACCGGAAGTTCTTTATGAACCGCAATGAGCTGCAGGCATGCAGGGACGGTTATATTTATATTCATGACCAGTCGGCCCGTCTGGATACGATGAACTGCTGTCTGTTTGATATCGGAAATGTGCTGACCGGCGGTTTTGAGATGGGTAATGTATGGTATAATGAGCCGAAAACGCTGGATACGGCGTTTGACGTTATGGGAGATATTATTTTAAGCACAGCGGCGCAGCAGTACGGCGGTTTTACCGTACCGGAGGTGGACAAGGTGCTGGCTCCCTATGCGGAGAAGAGCTATACCAAATACTATAATGAATTTTTGTCTTATGCGGACCCGTCCTGGAAGGGAGCAGAGGAAAAGGCAGAGGTCTATGCGATGAACAAGGTTCACCGGGATTTTGACCAGGGCTGGCAGGGCATTGAATATAAGCTGAATACCGTCGGTTCCTCCAGGGGAGATTATCCATTTGTAACGGTGACTATGGGACTGGGCGAGGAACGTTTTGCAAAGATGTGCAATATTTCCCTTCTCCAGGTTCATCAGGAAGGACAGGGCAGGCCGGGCAATAAAAAGCCGGTGCTTTTTCCGAAGATTGTCTTTTTGTATGATGAAGCAATCCATGGAGAAGGCGGCAGCTGCGAGGATGTATTTGAAGCCGGAATTGAGTGCTCATCAAAAACTATGTATCCGGACTGGCTGTCCATGAGCGGGGAAGGCTACATTTCCGATATGTATAAAAAGTATAAAAGAGTTATCAGCCCCATGGGCTGCCGCGCTTTTTTAAGTCCCTGGTATGAGAGAGGGGGAATGAAGCCCGCCGACGAGGAGGATAAGCCGGTATTTGTAGGCCGCTTTAATGTAGGCGCGGTCAGTCTGCATCTTCCGATGATTTTGGCGCAGTCCCGTTCTGAAAACCGGGATTTCTACGAGGTGCTGGACTATTACCTGGAGATGATTCGGAACCTGCATATCCGCACCTATGATTACCTGGGAGAGATGCGTGCATCCACGAACCCTCTGGCTTATTGTGAGGGCGGCTTTTACGGCGGACACTTAAATCCCCATGATAAAATTAAACCTCTTTTAAAGCCTATGACTTCTTCATTTGGAATTACGGCGCTGAATGAGCTGCAGGAATTGTACAACGGAAAATCCATCCGGGAGGACGGGCAGTTCGCATTGGAGGTTATGCAGTATATTAATAAAAAAGTAACTCAGTTCAAGGAGGAGGACGGCAACCTTTATGCCATCTACGGAACTCCGGCGGAGAGTCTCTGCGGTCTGCAGATTGAACAATTCCGCAAAAAATACGGAATTGTGGAGAATGTCTCGGATCGTCCGTACGTAAGCAACAGCTTTCACTGCCATGTAACGGAGGATATGACTCCTATTGAAAAGCAGGACAGCGAGGGCCGGTTTTGGGAGCTCTGCAACGGAGGCAAGATTCAGTATGTGCGCTATCCGGTGGGCTACAATAAAGAGGCGGTCCGAACCCTGGTGCGCAGGGCTATGAAAAAAGGCTTCTATGAAGGCGTGAATCTGTCGCTTGCCTACTGCGATAACTGCGGTCATCAGGAGTTGGATATGGATGTCTGCCCCAAGTGCGGAAGTAAGAATCTGACCAAAATTGACCGTATGAACGGATATTTGTCCTATTCCCGTGTGAAGGGCGATACACGCCTGAATGCGGCCAAAATGGCGGAGATTGCGGAAAGGGTTTCTTTGGAAAAAGGTCAAAGGGGTGACAGACTGATTGTATCACAGCCGCCCGGGGAGCGGGCGGCTGTGGTTTTTTTGATTTATGCCTTCATCTGAAAGGCGCTTATATTTTGGTCCGCAAAAAGCCACCAGATTTCCTGGCTGTCATTTTCCCGCAGGTTTCTTATAAAATTATTGATATGAAACTGATAACGGGTAGCTTCTGCCATTTGAACCTTTTGATTATCTCTTAAAGACAGAAGGAAAAAATCAATACCGATATATTCGGCGGCCCCTTTTCTGACTGCCAGCGAGATATCTCCTGTTTTTTCGTACTGGCTGACGGTATAGTTGAAGATCTTTGAGACATCGCCTTCCTGTGTCAGAGCCATGCCGGAATGCTGGTCAAGGCAGTTTTCAAAGGCTCCCAGAATCATGGAGGACATCTGCCGGCCGACCCCGATATGTTGAAGCACACTGGATAATTTCATATAACGGATGGCCATATCAAGTCCCAGATGATAATCGTCGGTGGCCGGCAGCCCTGTCTGCTCTATCTGTCCGGAGAGCTTTGCAGCAGCTCCGGCGGCCTGCAGCTCCTTCAGACTGTATTCGGCCTGCTCCCCCTCAGAAGGTCCTGCGGGAGCCGTGCCGCTTCGCTCCTGTATCTCCAAAACGCTCTGAAACAGCATAGTATCGTTCTCATTGCTCGTCTGCCAGCTTCCGTAAAATTGATTGTCCTTAAGATGAATCCGTTCGGCAAGAGCTTCATAATCATCCAGTCTCCGGTCAATCTCCCGGGCAAGACTTTCGCACATCCGGCTTTTGACGCCCTTATTGCCCATATTTTCATAAAAGCTTCCTACTGTTCTTCCGTAAGAATCCGTCAGGCGCCGTCTGGTCTTCTGAAACAGAGCATCTAACCGGTTTATATTTTCGGCAAGCTTTTCTTCGTCCTCCCCGTATTCTTTTTCAATTCTGTTTTTGGAGGTAACATAAAGGGCGGCGATCCTGTTCACTCTATGGTTCAGAAGCTGAGAGTCCTCTATGCTTATTTCGCTGTTCTCTGAAAAAGAAGCCTCCGTATCCTCCCAGTCAATATAGTGGTGGTGGAATTCTGCCAGCTTTAGCTCTCCGGACAATTCTTTGAGTTTTTCCTTCGGGAGTTCTATCCCTGTTATGCCTGACAGTTCCGTGGGCATATGAAAGGGTGAGCGCTCAAAGCTGTCAATTCGGAATGAAGGTGTTTTGTCCTGCCCGGTCTGCGTTTCGGTTTTTGAAGTCCTGCGCGCGTTGTCTGCCGGCGCTTTTGCCGCCCTTCTGCGTATACCAGGCACAGCATTTTTGCCGCCTGATTCTGAAATCTGTACCTTTATCATACGAACCGCCTTTCCTTTCTGAATCTGTTCTTATGCTTTCTATTTTATATATCGGCATACAGTAAAGGAAAGATTAAATTTTTTTATTTTTTTGGAAGCTTCTCAGATGCCTGTTTTTTGGAGGCGGAAAACGGACTTTTTTGGAAAAGAGATTGTCTTATTGCAGAAAAAAACAGAAAAAATCAGGCTGCCGGACGGGATACTTTTTCCGGTACAGGCATAATATTTTAAAGGACAAAGAGTGATGGTGAAAATGCACATATTAAGCATGTAAAATATTGGTTTTTTAATGAAAAATTGTGCAAAATTGCGAAAATGGAAGTGAAAATTGCATTTTTTTTAAGATAATTGTATAATTATTCTATATAAATGAAAGAGAGGACCTTTCTATGAAACAAAATAATATGTTGGCAATGATTTTAGCCGGCGGGCGCGGTTCCCGACTGCATGATCTTACCAATAAAGTTGCAAAACCGGCTGTTTCATACGGCGGGAAATATCGGATTATTGATTTTCCTTTAAGTAACTGTGCAAACAGCGGTATTGATGTGGTTGGCGTACTGACTCAGTATGAATCCGTTCTTTTGAACAGTTATGTGGCGGGAGGCAGTCAGTGGGGACTGGATTCCCGTGACAGCGGCGTATTTGTTCTTCCTCCGCGTGAAAAGGCGGATGCGAACCTGGATGTTTACAGAGGAACTGCAGATGCAATTTCCCAGAACATTGACTTTGTGGATAATTACGATCCGGAATATATGCTGATCCTTTCCGGCGACCATATTTATAAAATGAACTACTCAAAGATGCTTCAGGCCCATAAAGATAATAACGCGGATGCAACCATCGCGGTAATCGAGGTGCCTATAAAAGAAGCGAGCCGCTTCGGCATCATGAATACGGACCCGGAAACCGGGCGTATCGTGGAGTTTGAAGAGAAGCCGGCAGAGCCGAAGAGCAATCTTGCATCCATGGGCATCTATATTTTTAACTGGAAGCTGCTCCGTAAGATGCTGGTTGCAGATATGAAGAACGAAGAATCCAACCATGATTTCGGCAAGGATATTATTCCGGCGCTTCTGAATGACGGAAAAAGACTGTTTGCCTATAAATTCAAGGGTTACTGGAAGGATGTAGGAACCATCGATTCTCTGTGGGAAGCGAACATGGATCTTTTGGACAAGAAGAACGGTCTGGATTTGGACGACCGTACATGGAAGATTTATACGGAGGATATTCCGGCGCTTCCGCAGTACATTTCTGAGGATGCAGATGTAAAACGCGCATTTATCACCCAGGGCTGTGTCGTAGAGGGTGAAGTAAAGAATTCGGTGCTGTTTACCGGAGCAAAGGTTGGACAGGGCGCAAAAGTGATTGACAGCGTTCTTATGCCGGGAGCAGTTGTGGAAGAGGGAGCAGTGGTACAGCGCGTCCTGATTGCAGACGGAGTGAAGATTGGTAGCCAGGCGGTTGTCGGCAGTGCGGACAGCGAGCATATTGAACTGGTAGCGAAAAATGTAAAGGGGTAGAAACATATGGCAAGAGCATTAGGAATTATAAGTTTTTCAGAGAACCATATCTGGGTGGAGGGGATGGAAACTTATCGTTCAATCCCTGCATTCTCCTTTCTTGGCAGATATCGTGTGGTTGATTTTCCGATCTCCAATATGTCGAACAGCGGCATTGACCGGATTCAGGTATATATCAGAAGAAAACCGCAGTCTTTAGTAGAGCATATTGGAACCGGAAGACATTTCAATATCAACTCCAAGAGCGGATATTTACATATGATGTTCGCGGATTCCTCCGGGGAGAATAATTATTATAATACGGATGTGAAAGCGTATCTGGATAATCTGGAGCATATTGAAAAGGCATCCAATACCCATGTGGTGATTGCTCCCGGCTATATGGTCTATACACAGGATTTCAGCGCCCTTTTAAAGACGCATGTGGAGTCCGAGGCAGATGTAACGGTACTGTATCATTCCGTGGACAATGCAAAGGAAGCATATCAGAACTGCTACTGTGTAAATCTGAACCGTCAGAAGGGGGTTGCCTCCTTTGAGCGGAACAGCGGCAGTGCCAAAAGCCGGAACATTTTTATGGATACCTATATTATGAAGAAAGAGGTATTCATTGACCTTTTGAAGGAAGCGCAGAAAATCTCCTCTATGTATACACTGAGGATGATTGTCAATGAAAAATGCGGTGAGCTGGATATCCGCGGTGTTGCCCATAAAGGATTCTTTGCTCCGATCACAGATTTCAAGAGCTACTATGATGCAAATATGTCACTGGTGGATCTTAAGACAGCAAGAAGTCTGTTCAGCGAAGCGTGGCCGATCTACACCCGTACCAATGATTCCTGCCCGACCCAGTATTTTGATTCTGCGAAGGTAAAGGGTTCGTTCCTGGCTAACGGCTGCGTGATTGAAGGAACGGTTGAGAACTCCGTGATCGGAAGAGGCTGTGTCATAAAACCGGGGGCAGTTGTAAAGAACTGCGTGATTCTCACCAGTGCAGTGATTGGAGAGGATGTACATATTGAAGGACAGGTTGTGGACAAGAATGCAAAGGTTACAAAGATGAAAGAGCTGATTGCAGATCCGCAGGCTCCGGGATATGTGAAGAGAAATGATGCTGTATAAGAAATAGAAAACGGCCTTCTGCGGCAGGATACCGCAGAGGGTCGTTTTTTGCGTGCATGTGAAAACAGACACAATTCTTTTCTCTTGTTATTTTTTTCAAAACTATGTATACTATAACCTGTGTTTTTACTTATGTGTGTTCGGGCGCCGCAAGGAGGCGCATCAGGGTTTAGGTTAAAGGAGCAGAATTTATGATAAACAATAACACCTATGATGCGGACAGTATTTCTGTCCTGGAGGGTCTGGAGGCGGTTCGGAAAAGGCCCGGTATGTACATCGGCAGTGTTTCGACGAAGGGCTTGAATCATCTGATTTATGAGATAGTGGATAACTCTGTAGATGAACATTTGGCAGGCTTTTGCAGTCAGATAGAGGTATACCTGGAGAAGGACGGCTCCTGTACGGTCAGTGACAATGGCCGGGGAATACCGGTAGGGATGCATGCGAAAGGGATGTCTGCAGAGCGTCTTGTATTCACAACACTGCACGCAGGCGGTAAATTTGATGATTCCGTATATAAAACCAGCGGAGGCCTTCACGGAGTCGGCTCCTCTGTGGTGAATGCACTGTCTTCCTATCTGGATATTGAAGTATCGAGGGACGGATTTATTCATCATGACCATTATAAACAGGGCAGTCCGACGCTGGAGCTGACAGACGGCCTGCTTCCGATTATCGGAAAAACGAAAAAGACCGGTACAAAGATTAACTTCCTGCCTGATCCGGAGATTTTTGAAAAGACCCGGTTTAAGGCGGAGGAGGTAAAAAGCCGGATGCATGAAACGGCTTATCTGAATCCCGAACTGACCATTATTTTTGAGGATCGCCGGGCATCGGAGACAGAGCGGATTGTGTTTCACGAACCGGACGGCCTGGTCGGCTTTGTCAAGGATATCAACCATTCTCAGGAAGCGATTCATGATGTGGTTTATTTTAAAGGCGAATGTGAAGGGATTACCGTGGAGGGAGCGTTCCAGTACATTAACGAATTCCATGAGAACGTACTTGGCTTCTGCAATAATATTTACAATGCGGAGGGAGGAACCCATATTACCGGGTTTAAGACCATATTCACGACCGTTATTAATGCTTACGCCAGAGAGCTGGGCATTTTAAAGGAAAAGGACCCGAATTTTACTGGAGCGGATGTGCGCAACGGCATGACGGCGGTTATTTCCATCAAGCATCCGGCTCCCCGGTTTGAAGGGCAGACAAAGACCAAGCTGGACAATCAGGATGCTTCCAAAGCCACGTCCAAGGTGGCAGGGGAGGAGATTCAGCGGTATTTTGACCGGAATCTGGAAACATTAAAATCCGTTATCGGCTGTGCAGAAAAAGCGGCAAAGATCCGTAAAACCGAAGAACGGGCCAAGACAAATCTTTTGACCAGACAAAAATTTTCCTTTGACTCCAATGGAAAACTGGCAAACTGTGAGAGCCGGGATGCTTCCAAATGTGAAATTTTTATCGTGGAGGGTGATTCCGCGGGGGGATCTGCCAAGACTGCCAGGAACCGGGCTTATCAGGCAATCCTGCCCATACGCGGTAAGATTCTGAATGTGGAGAAGGCCAGTATTGACAAGGTTTTGGCCAATGCGGAGATTAAGACTATGATCAACGCCTTTGGCTGCGGATTTTCCGAGGGCTACGGCAATGATTTTGACATTACGAAGCTGCGTTATGACAAAATTATTATTATGGCGGATGCAGACGTGGACGGAGCGCATATCAGTACACTGCTTCTGACTCTGTTTTATCGTTTTATGCCGGAGCTCATCTATGAAGGACATGTGTATATCGCGATGCCTCCTCTGTATAAAGCTATCCCGTCCAGAGGAAAGGAAGAATATCTGTATGATGACAAGGCGCTGGAAAAGTACCGTAAGAAGCATACGGGATCGTTTACCCTGCAGCGCTACAAGGGTCTTGGAGAGATGGATGCACAGCAGCTTTGGGAGACAACTATGGACCCGGAACACCGGAGACTGAAGCTGGTAGAGATTGAGGACGCAAGACTTGCTTCCTCCGTGACTGAAATGCTGATGGGTACGGAGGTTCCGCCCAGGAGGCAGTTTATCTATGAAAATGCGGTAGACGCGGAACTGGATATCTAGGAGAGAGAGCATGAATGAAGAGATGATTATCAAAACAGAATATTCGGATGTCATGCAGAAGTCCTATATTGACTATGCCATGAGTGTGATTGTAGCCCGTGCCCTGCCGGATGTGCGGGACGGATTAAAGCCGGTACAGAGACGGACGCTGTATGATATGCATGAGCTTGGCATCCGAAGTGACCGTCCATACAGGAAATGCGCCCGTATTGTGGGCGATACTATGGGTAAATATCATCCTCACGGGGACAGCTCCATCTACGAAGCACTGGTTGTTATGAGCCAGGATTTTAAAAAGGGCCTGCCTCTTGTGGACGGACATGGGAATTTCGGCTCCATTGAAGGGGACGGAGCGGCAGCCATGCGCTATACGGAGGCCAGGCTTCAGAGGGTCAGCGAGGAGGCTCTTCTGGCGGATCTGGATAAAGATATTGTGGATTTTATACCCAATTTTGATGAGACGGAGAAGGAGCCGGGGGTTCTTCCGGCAAGGATTCCTCACCTTTTAATTAACGGCGCGGAAGGAATTGCAGTCGGCATGTCCACAAGCATTCCGCCCCATAATCTGGGGGAGACCATTGACGCCATGAAAGCATATATGAAGAATCCGAAGCTGACAGTGGAGGAGCTGCTTCAGATTATGCCGGGACCGGATTTTCCAACCGGGGGAATTGTGATTAACAAGGACGATCTGACCGACATCTACAAAACCGGAAGCGGAAAGATCAAGCTCCGCGGCAAGGTGGAGGTGGAAAAGCTGAAGGGCGGCAAAGAACAGCTCGTCATTACCCAGATTCCTTATACAATGATCGGCGCGAACATCGGTAAGTTTCTGAATGACATCAGTATGCTGGTGGAGACGAAAAAGACCACCGATATTGTAGATATTACCAACCAGTCTTCCAAAGAAGGAATCCGGATTGTGCTGGAGCTGAAAAAAGGTGCGGATACAGAGCGGCTTACCAATATGCTCTATAAGAAAACCCGCCTGGAGGATACATTCGGAGTCAATATGCTGGCAGTTGCGGACGGAAGGCCGGAGACTCTGGGACTGACCCAGATTTTTGATCATGTGATCGACTTCCAGTTTGAGCTGAATACGAGAAAATACAGAACCCTTCTGAATAAAGAGCTGGATAAGAAGGAAATTCAGGAGGGGCTGATCAAAGCCTGCGATGTGATTGATCTGATTATCGAAGTGCTCAGAGGAAGCCGTGATCTGAAGATGGCAAAGGCCTGCCTTATGAACGGCGCAACAGAAGGAATTCGTTTTAAGTCGGAAAGATCGAAAAAGCAGGCGGCGCGGCTTCGTTTTACGGAACGGCAGGCGGCAGCGATTCTGGAGATGCGTCTTTATAAGCTGATAGGGCTGGAGATTGAGGCTCTGATGAGGGAGCATGACACAACGATGAAAAACATTGCCCGCTATTCGGAAATTCTCAATAACTATGATGAGATGGCGAAGGTTATTATGCGGGAGCTGGATAAATTCAGAAAGGCGTATTCGGTTCCGAGGAAAACTGCTATTGAAAATGCAAAAGAAGCAGTTTTTGTAGAAAAAAAAGCGGAAGAGATGCCGGTGGTATTTTTAATGGACCGGTTCGGATACTGCCGTACAGTGGATGAGGCTACTTATGACAGGAATAAGGAGGCTGCGGACACAGAGAGCCGTTATGTGATAAGCTGCCGCAATACAGACCGCATCTGTATTTTTACAGACAGCGGCAAGATGCATACGGCGAAGGTGCTGGAGCTTCCGTTCGGAAAATTCCGTGACAAAGCGTTTCCGATTGATAATTACAGTAATTACGACAGCTCGAAGGAGCGGATTGTCTGTCTCTGCAGTATGGAAGAACTGCTGTCGGCCCGTATGCTTTTTGTGACCCGCCGTGGTATGGGCAAGACGGTAAACGGCATAGAGTATGATGTGCGTACAAAGACAAGCGTAGCCACGAAGCTGAATGAGGAAGACGAGGTATTGTATGCAGGCTTTGCAGGAGAGAATATGCAGATAGTTATGCAGTCGGAGGAAGGGTATTTTCTTCGGCTTCCGATCCAGGAGATTCCGGAAAAGAAGAAGGCGGCCGTCGGCATCCGCCTTATGAGGCTGGGAGAAAAGGACAGCCTGGAAAATGTGTATTTATTTGAGAGCCGGACGGAACAGAGCATTATTTATAAAGAAAAGGAAGTGGCGCTGCATAAGCTGAAAGCGGGAAGCCGGGATCAGAAGGGGACAAAGCTTCGTATATAAATACCGGGATAAGCATAGGCTTTGTGCGGTAGGAAGCAGGAGGAAAAGATATGGACTTTCAATATGCAATATTTGACATGGATGGAACGCTTCTGGATTCCATCCCTTATTGGAATCGGCTTGCTCTGGACTATCTGGCAGAGCTTGGGGCGGTGGGTCCGGAGGATTTGAACGACCGGATGTCATCCATGTCCATTCAGGAGGCGGCTGTATTTTTGAAGAAGGAATTCCGGCTTTCCAAGACGGCGGAGGTGATTTGCCGGGAGCTGTGCGGCAGAATTGAGAAGAATTATGCAGAGGATATCCAACTGAAGCCGGGAGCAGCCTCTTATCTGGAACGGTTAAAAAAGAAAGGCGTCAGGATGTGTGTGGCGACGGCATCTTCTGCAGAGCTGGGAAGGACGGCGCTGGAACGAAACAAAGTCCTGCCCTATTTTGATTTCCTGCTGGATTGTGGGATGGCGGGCTCGGGAAAGACAAGCCCGGACGTATATTTTATGGCGGCAGGCCGCTTCGGCGCAGAGCCGTCAGCCTGCGCGGTGATTGAGGATGCGTCATTTGCGCTTAAGACGGCCAGGGAGGCGGGCTTTTGGACGATTGGTATCTATGAAAGCTCGGAGCTGTCGCCGGATACGGCAAAGGAATACAGCAGCCAATATGTGATGAGCTTTGAAGAATTATAAATATTTGGAAAATAAGGGGATACGGCGGATAAGGCAGTGTCCTCTTTTTTTATTCCCGCGGGGTTTTTTGACTATATATGAAACTTTTTTATCTTCTGTCAGGTCTAACAGTCGTATAAGAACACAGGAAAGGAGGAGAAGGATGAAACTGGCAGACAAAGAGGCCCTTGTCCATGAGTGCCTGACAGCTAATTATGAAAAATATTATCGGATTGCATACAGCTATACCTTTCAGGAGCAGGATGCCATGGATATTGTGCAGGAGGGAGCCTATAAGGCGATTCTGAAAAGTGATTCCTTAAAGCAAACGGAATATACGGATACGTGGATATGCAGAATCATGATGAATGAGGCAGTCAGATTTCTGAAGAAAAACAGGGGAAGGACAGTGAATATTGAGGATATACCTGAAAAGGGAGAACCGGATCGGGTAGAGGATGTAGATTTAAAAAGGGCGCTGGAGCGGCTGGATGAAAAGGAGCGCAGGATTGTAGTGCTTAAGTATTTTGAGGAGGAGAAGCTGGAAAATATCGCGAAAATTCTGGATCTGAATGTAAACACTGTAAAAAGCAGACTGTATCGCGCAATTGGAAAATTAAAGGATTATATGGAGACAGGAGGTACGCCCCATGAAAAAATGGAAAGAAGAGTATAAGAATATCAAGGCGCCTGAAAATATGAGAGAAAAGCTGGAGGAATCAATCGTGCGTGCACAAAAGGATAAGAAAAAAGTTCAGAAGCTCCGTATCTGGAAACGTCTGGGGAGTACGGCGGCCGTACTGGCAGTTCTTTTGATTCTTCCTAATACAAGCAGAACGGCGGCGGCGGCCATGCAGCAGCTTCCGATTCTGGGGAATTTTTTCCGGATAGTGACTGTCCGGGAATACCAGGTGGAGGAGGAACGGCATATGGCAGACGTAAAAGTGCCGGGGGTCGTACCGAATGAGGTGACAGAAAACGACGATAAAATTCCGGAGGAGACGCTGCAGCAGGCACAGCAGACTGCGGAAGAAATTAATTTTGATATACAGAAGATGACAGATGAGCTGATAGAAGAATTTAAAAAGAGCATGGAGGAGTATGAAGAGGGCTATCAGGATCTGTATATCGACAGCAATGTGCTGACAGATAATGATGAATGGTTCTCTCTGGAATTAATTCTTTATCAGGGAGCGGGCAGCGGTTATGAACGCCGCCGCCATTACACAATCAACAAGAAAACCGGCGAGCGTGCCGCGTTGTCTGAGCTTTACGGGGAGAATTATATTGAGACTGTCAGCGAAGAAGTCAAGACACAGATGAGAAAGCGGATGGCAGAGGATGAAAATGTTATTTACTGGCTGGATTATGATGATGTGCCGGAGTGGAATTTTAAGTCCATTGCGGAAAACCAGGATTTCTATATAGATGCGGACGGACATGTAGTTATTTGCTTTGATGAGTATGAGGTGGCGCCCGGATATATGGGCTGTGTGGAATTTGTACTGAAAGGAAGGGATTAAGAAACTTTTAAGAAGATTTAAGAAGATTTTCCTTCCGGATTGTAGTAAAATAAAAGAAAAATGCGTTTATACAGTTGTAAATGCATTTACCGGGAGGATAATAAATTATGTTTCTGTTTCTGGCGCTTCTGGACAATCCGGAGGAACAGGAAAAATTTGCGGAGATCTATAGTCAATACCGGCATTTTATGTGGTATGTGGCGAACCAGAAGCTGCAGGACGAACATCTGGCGGAGGATGCCGTACAGGAGGCCTTTTTTGCGCTGACCCGTCATCTGGATAAGGTGGAGGAGGTACACAGTCCGCGGACGAAGAAGTTCCTTGCCACAATTGTGAGAAGCAAGGCGGTAGATATTTTAAGAAAGTCCAGGCCGGAGGAGGAGCTTTCGGAGTACCTGTCAGAAGATAAAGGAGGGGCGGACATTCTGGAACAGTATCTGACAAAGGAAAACTATAACCGTTTGATATCCTGCATTCTGGAATTGGATGACAGCTACAGGGTGATATTTGAATACAAATACATATATCAGATGGGGGATGCCCAGATTGGAGACATTCTGGGCATATCAGCCAAAAATGTGAATGTGCGTTATTTCCGTGCCCGAAAGAAGCTTCAGGAGATGATTCGGAAGGAGGGTGAGCGGTTTTGAAAGAGCGTGAAAGCCTTTTGGAGGGGGAAAAGCTTTTGGCACAGGCGCTGGATGAATGTCTGGAGGAGGATTTAAGCTTTATCCCTCCGGAAAGGGAGCTTGCCAGAAAGCATCATTTTTCCGAGGAGTTTGAGAAAACCATAGAAGAGCTTTTGGAGGATGCATCCGACGCGTCCAGAAAGAGGATACAGAAGCATTTCTTTCCCCGATACGGACAGTGGGCCGCCTGTCTCCTGATTTTCTGCATCTGCAGCGGACTGTTTTACTATATCATCCGCCCTCTGCCGGATCAGACGGAATCTGTACAGGAGGGCGGCGCATCCGGATCTGCGGACACAGGCTTTGATGAGCTTCAGGAGGAAGCGGTTCCTGAATTTTATGAAGAGCCGGCCTCAGACTGGGAGGGAGAAGCGGCCGAAGAGGACAGCGCGTCCGGATACGCCAAGGAGGCGTATTCCGTGCAGGAGGCAGATTTAGAGACGGTTCCGGGGAAAAAATACTGCGGACAGACTGTTTATCCGGCAGAGCAGCAGGAGGTGCCTGAGGTGTTGGATTATGCGACAACCCTGGTCAACTGTCCGGTGCTGGATGAGGAGAATCCCATTCTGATTCTGACTATCGGCAATACCGGAGAGGAAGAGCTTCGGTATCTGAACCATTATATGCTCGAGGTTCGGCTTGACGATAATTGGTATGTGATTCCTGAAAGGCTTGATGCCCCGGAAGAGTGGATAACGCTGGAAGCGGGGATGGCAGTGGATGAGGAGATTGATCTGACAGATTATCATATCGATTATGACGCTCAGCAGTACCGGCTGATCACCAGAGTGAATCAGGAGCTGGTCAGTGCGGAATTTACCTTTGGTGATGGATTTACTGAAACAATGGATCTGGAGGAGAACAGCCTGGAGGAATAGGAGGAAGATATGAAAAAAAGATATGCGGCGGTTATGGCGGGAGTATTGCTGCTGGCTGTTGGCTGCGGAAGGTCTTTAAATGAGATGGATGCCTATGAGGAGGTCGTGGAGGAGTCCGCTGCGGCGGATACTATGGCGGCCCCGGCAGATACTTATGAGAGTGAGGAAGAAGCCGGTTCAATCACTTCGGACAGCGGCATCGAGACTGTGGATCAGACCGGACGGAAGCTGATTAAGACCGTCTATCTGTCCATGCAGACAAAGGAGTTCGACACTGTATTAGATGGGCTGTCAGCGAAGGTTCAGGAAACAGGAGGATATACGGAAAGCTCATCCGTCTCCGGAAGCAGCTATTATTATGACAGCACAAGAAACGCATATTTTACGATCCGTGTGCCGTCGCAGCGGCTGGACGAGTTTATCGACGTAGTCAGCGGACTTGGAAATTTGACGCAGAAAAGCGAAAATGTGGAGGATGTGACCCTTCAGTATGTGGATGCCGAAGGGCGGAAGAAAACCTTGGAGACTGAGCAGGAACGTCTGATACAGCTTCTGGAGCAGGCAGAAAATATGGAAGATCTGCTGGCAATCGAAAGCAAGCTTTCTGATGTTCGGTATGAACTGGAGAATTATGGGAGCCAGCTCAGACTTCTGGACAACCAGATTGACTATAGTACCGTGAATGTGGAAATTACGGAGGTGGAGAGGGTGGCTGAGGTAAAAGACAGAACCTTCTTTGGAGAGATTTCGGAACGCTTTGGAAACAGTCTGTATATGGTAGGAAGAGGCATCCGGGGCTTTTTGATCGGTTTTATCGGATCTCTTCCGATTCTGGCAGTCTGGGCAGCAATTATTGCAGGGATTGCGGTGCTGATTAGAAGAGCGGTGAAAGGCAGGGAAAAACAGGAAAAGCGGTTAGAGCAGACGAAAACGCAGGAGGATTTACCGACGGACCCGAAATCATAGAGGTGAAAGGATAGAAAAAGACTGATTTTGCAGGGGAGGCTGTGACTCGTATATGTCACAGCCTCCTCCTGCTTTAAACCTCCTGCTTTCTGACAGCCGATTTCCGGATTCAGGTAAAAAGTGTTTCCGGTTTATGCAAATGCACGGAACTGGTTTTCAATCTCCACGGCCTTTTGCTCCGGGCAGCTTGTAAGAGAAATGGACGCGTTGTCCAGCGGAAGCGCCATAAGGATGGTAAAAACGGAACGGACATCCGCTGTAAAATCCTTCTGTTGAATCTGGCCGTACAGATGATTTTTTTTCACCATCCTCCTGAATTTTCTCAGTTCAGCAATATTTTTGATTTTTACAGGATAAT
>VSNE01000239.1 GCA_009774155.1 Lachnospiraceae bacterium | reverse complement strand
AATATTTATTGAAAAAAATAAAAGTATTATTTGCCGGGGATAAGGATTTATACCTGACCCCGGCAAAATGACGTTCTGTTCCGTAATATATATTCCTTTCCCCTACCTAAAGAAAAAATAAGTTTCGGAGCAGGCATAGGAAAGGAGTACCCTTTCCGTAAATTTGCCTGCCCGTGCCTATGGCTTGCCAGACAGATTTTGTGCATAGATGCCACGAATGATACAAGCTCACCTGGTTGCGCCAAGAGTTTACACGGTATCTACACGAATATGACTACTTTAAACCATGCTCACTTAAGAAATTATTTTGCTTGTAGCGAGTAGTTTTTCTATTAAACTGTGATAAAATATTGTCAAATTGCTATATGCTGGAGGAATCACTATGGAGCTGACAAAAGAAATTTTAATACAAGAAGCAAAAAATTTTAGCGAAATATTTTCGGCACAAAACCATATTCCTTTGATCGGCGTTACAGATGGTAAAGCCGTAGGAACATATATGGAACATCTTTTTCAAAATTATCTTCACTCCAAATATGTAATGACCGTTGGCAGCAGCGCTTTAGGCATCGATTTACCTTCTGTAAACACGGACATCAAAACTACGAGCTATATCCAGCCTCAGAGCAGTTGTCCATTTAAGTCAGCAAGACAGAAAATCTTCAGCTTGGGGTATAATCTGCTTGTGTTTGTTTATAATAAGAACGACACCGCTGATACTTGTACCTTACAAATCACCCACTGCACCTTTATTGAGGCAGACAGAACTGCAGATTATACCATTACGGCGCTGCTCAGACAAATGCTTTCTATTGATGCAAACAAAGAGGATGTTATTGCATTGCTAAATGATAAGAACGTACCTGGTGACGACATTACATACAACGACCTCGCAGATGAAATCTTAGCAAATCCTCCGAAACAGGGTTATTTAACCATAAGCAATGCATTACAGTGGAGATTACAGTACAAGCGGGTTATCGGTCTGAACAATTCTGTTGGCGGTGTTGTTAATTATGTCTGGTAATGGGAAAAAAGAGTTTGGCGATTACCAAACACCAATAGATTTTTGTTATAAGGTGTGCGAATATATCAAGCAACAAGGTTTTTCAGCATCAGCAAAAGCAATTCTTGAACCTACTTGTGGCATCGGCAATTTTTTGAGTGCTGCATCTTCCATCTTTGGCTGCAGTAACATTTTCGGTATCGAAATTAATGAAAAGTATGTACATCTTTCAAAAGAAGTAATACCATCTGCAAAGGTAATTGTTGACAATATTTTTGGTATGAATACCAAGCGGATCTGCGGGACAAGTGATGTCCTGGTGATAGGCAATCCTCCTTGGGCAACGAATGCCGATTTACTTTATAACTTACCGCAAAAAGTCAATTTTAAAGGACTGCGAGGTATTGATGCTCTTACAGGTTCTTCTAATTTTGATATTTGCGAATATATTATTTTGCAGTTACTTAGTGAATACAAAAATACAAACAGCACTATTTGCATGTTGTGTAAGACTTCGGTTGCAAGAAATATTATTCTTGAAATAGCAAGAAGCCGGATCTGCTATGACAAGATAGAAATGCTGAACTTTAATAGCAATAAGGTTTTTGGCATTTCTACAGCTGCTTGTATACTGGTTATCAAATTGTCGCCGGACAGGAAAAATACATCCGTTATTTGTGATGTTAAAAACTTTGAGAGTGGTTCTTTGCTTGATACTCTGGTTGTAAAGGATGGAGCACTCAAAACATTAAGCATTCAAGTTGACCTTGAAGGAACCTGTCAACTTGTCTGGCGCTCTGGCATCAAGCATGATTGCAGTAAAGTAATGGAACTTGATCTCAAAGACGGAAAGCTCATAAACCAACAAAAATCCATTGTAGATATTGAAGAAGACTTAGTGTTTCCGCTTGTAAAATCCAGTGCTTTTAAAGAGCCTATTCTAACGGACTTTGCAAAGTTTGTTATTGTAACTCAAACGAAGCCAAAACAGGATACCACATATATCCGGTACTCCTATCCGCAGACATGGGAATATTTAAATGACAATATAAATTATTTTAACAGGCGGAAAAGCGTTATTTATAAGGGCTCTGCTCCCTTCTCCATGTTTGGAATTGGCGATTATAGTTTCTCTCCTTACAAAGTCGGTCTCTCTGGATTTTACAAAAAACCGTTGTTCTGTTTACTACACTCAACTAAACCCGTTATGGCAGACGACACTGCATATTTCCTGGCATTTAAGGACTACAACATTGCTTATGCTATAATGCTGCTATTAAATAGTAATACTGTTCAGGGTTTTCTCTCCTCAATCGCTTTTTTGGATAGCAAAAGACCATACACTGTAAAACTTTTGTCTCGCCTTGATCTAAAAAAGTGTATTGCCACTGTTTCCTTTAGCGAGATTGCTGATACCGAAGCAAAATTTCAATTGCCACCACGTATCACCGCTGAAATGTATACGCAACTCAAAAACTATATTTAGATGATCAAAATTTTAGATTTAGATAAAGAGCGTGGCGAGTGAAAAATGTGCACAAAGCACCAATGTCTATCCGCCCGACCTATCGGTACTATTCATTGGCGTATGCTGTTAAAATGGACTATAAATCTACTGCAACTAAAAACATTTTATCAAATGAAATCCACGACTTTACGGTTTATCCTTTAGAGGGTATCTGGAAACTGAAAAACGCTGATACGAAATCTGCTGGCAGTAAACTCATAAAAGAAAATTTGGAATATACCATTATGATACGTCAGCCGGATTTTATTACAGCGGAAATGGTATGTGCTGCATTGGAAAGGGTAAAAATTAAAAAGCCAAACCGACTGTATGAAAAAATTATTTTTGATACAATACATGACGGAAAATGTATTGAAATTTTACATGTTGGCTCATATGACAATGAACCATCCTCTTTTGAGCAAATGGATAGATTTGCAGAAGAAAACGGTTTACAACGGATAACAGATTGTCATAGAGAAATCTATTTGACTAATAGCACAAAAGCGGATAAGCTCAAAACAATTTTGAGATATAAGGTAAATTAGTAAACAGTAAATCCGTCGAAGCAACGACAAGAATATAAAGCTACACTTGACATTAATTTTTAGTTTTGTAATCAGGGGGGGGCGGCTTAAAATGCTGTCGCCCCTTTGAATGTGTGCCGAGCATGGCACTAATCTTACCAGTGAAAGTCCAGTCACGGGTATTTACCGCCAAGTGTAATGAACCACTGTTTATTTTTGAATCTCAAAGAGATCCATCAGCTCCCATGTTTCGGCATTGTAGGTGGAGACAGTCAGATTGGCCGGTGTAATCTGCACGTCGGTGACCTCCGGCGTATCCCGTTTCCTGGAGACGGCGGCCTCCGCCTGATCCGTGGGACGGCGGTAAAGGCTTCCGCTTGAGGAACTCAGAGTCAGGTACATCGTTCCCTCGGGGCTGACAGCGGGACTTTCGTATTCTGTATAGCTTCCGTCCTCCTGGATAAAATAGGTTCTCACATAAGCATGATCATGTCCGCACATTACCAGATCAATATCGTACTGACTGGTAAATTCCAGAAAGAACGGACGGATATTGTGAGCGTTTTCAACATAGTTTTCATATGCGTTATAAGGAGAAAAATGAGAAAAGACAATTCTCCATTTTGTCTCCGGATTGCTTTCCACTGCGGAAGCAATAAATTCGGAATGCTCGCCCCATTTACTTGTATCCATAGTATTCAAAACAAGAAACAGTGCGTCGCCTCTGGTGAACCAGTAATCTCCGTCGCCGCTGTCGTCGCAGGAACCCAGGGAGGATTGATTCGGCAGCGTGAAGTGCTCTGAATACTGGGGGCCTCCCACGTCGTGATTTCCTTTGACCGGCGCCAGGGAAAGACTGTAGAGAGCGCCCTGGTTTAAAAACGCATTGTATTGCTCCGTATCGTCAAAATCATTCACCTGATCCCCTAAGGATACAAGAAAGCTGGAATCCGGGAAATGGTATTTGACCTTGTTCAGAAGCTTATGCCAGTTGTTTTTCTGCCGATCCATGTCTTCCACGGGCTTTCCGATCTGTGCATCGCCGACTGCGGTAAAACGGAAGGTGCTGGAAAAGGCAGGCGTTGTATAAGTATAAGCAGGGGACAAGGCATCCTCGTTGCCTACCTGATAGAGATATTCAGTCTCAGGAGTCAGTCCGGTAACCGTTACCCGATTTACGTAATATCCGGAGGTTACCTCGGAAGGAACAGGGGAGGCGCTGAACACGGAGGCATTTTCAAATTCCGTGTCATCGGCGGTTGTCCAGTAAACCTGTCCGGCCTCGCCGGAAGGAGAGAACCAGGTCAGGTTTACCTCCTCCTCGCTGCTTCCCACATTTGCTGACAGATAACGGATAGGAGTGGTGGTAATAAGCGCCGCTTTGTATTCCGGAGCAGTGCCCCAATTCTCCTCACCGGGAGCCGGAGGAGCGGCAGGCGCTTCTGTTTCTGGCTTTTTATTTTCTGCTTCCCCTTCTGTTTTCGGCGCCGTATCCTTTCCGCACCCGGAGGGCAGAGTCAGAAGGAGTATCGCGGCAAGCAGAAAAAGATGTTGTTTCTTCATATATATAGGTTCCGTTCATCCATTTTTTATATTTTTATTGTTGCCGTTCACTCTGGGG
>VSNE01000238.1 GCA_009774155.1 Lachnospiraceae bacterium | reverse complement strand
TTCCAGATATTCTCCATTCTCATAAACAGCCAGCGCCATCGCTCCAACGGTAGCCACTGCCATCAGAAAACTTTCATCAAATACCCGACGGTTTCTGATGCCTTTTGCCGCTTTCCTTAAAATGTCATATCCGATAATCATGTAATCTGCCAAATAGCACGCAAAACGAATCCACCTTCCTGCAGACGGGAATAAATATCCCCAGGCCGCATCAAATATTTCTGCGGAAACAAACTGGAGAGCCAACAGGATTCCGGCGGTAATCAATATCCGGATCATCATAATTCTCTGCTTCTTTGTCATACCGTCCTTACGGCAGCCGACAAAAATAAGAAGTACGGCAGCCATTATTACAACGGCTGTCAGCAGTATGCCGATCACTAATTCCTGCATGGTAAAAACTCCTTTCAAAATATACTTAATTATTTAATTATATCTGGAAAAAATAACACCCTCGAAACTGCGGCGGCGCATTTTAAGGGTGTCATTTCGTCATGGGCATTTTCGTTTAAAGGAAGATTTCGCAGTCCGGCTCTACCTTCTTACATGCCTTCAAAACGTCCTCCATCACCGTCTTCGGCTCATGTCCGCCGGCAAATTCCACGATCATCTTCTGTGTCATAAAATTGACCGTTGCACTCTGCACACCGCCGGTCTTACGGGCCGCATCCTCCATTAAATTGGCGCAGTTGGCGCAGTCTACCTCAATTTTGTAAGTTTTCTTCATTGGAAAAATCCTCCTCGCTGCTTTAAAATTCAATGATTAAGTACTTGTTTAATCAATATAGCCGTAGTATAATACGCCTGAAGGCACACGTCAATATCTCCGGGGCATTCCCTTCCAAATGGGCGAAAAGGATTTCCGTTTGGGCGAAATGCAGGCATAAAAGAAAGGAGCATAATATGGAACATATAAAATTACCCCACCGGCATGGAGAAGGGCGGCAGACCGCATTGATACAGGAACAGTTAAATCAGGTAGATTATTTTCAAACCGTGGCCGAAGTATTCAGACAGCTTGGCGATACTACCAGAATCCGCATTTTCTGGCTTCTCTGCCATCTGGAGGAATGTGTCCTTAACATTTCTGCCATGCTTCAAATGTCAAGTCCGGCTGTGTCCCACCATCTTAGACCGCTGAAAAACAGCGGCCTGATTGTATGCCGCAGGGAAGGAAAGGAAGTCTATTACCGCGCCGCAGATACGGAACAAAGCCGCCTGCTGCATCAGATGATTGAGCAGGTTATGGAAATTACCTGTCCTGAAAGGGAGGCTGTATGGAAAAAGAGCTTGGAAAAATAAAAGACAGTCTGCAGTCCTGTTTTCAGAACCGTATCGAGAACATTTCTCTCTACCGAGGTATAGAATTGTACATCTTTACGGCTAAAACAGACACCATCTCAGTACAGCATCCAAAGCGGAAGCATATCATGGAAATCAACTACTGCCATCTGGGGCGTATTGGATGGAAGATGAAAGGCGGAAATCAGATTCACCTCGGTCCGGGGGATTTCTCTGTGCATACACTGGATACCTGTACAGAGTCTTTTCTGTATTTTCCGACTGAAGAATATGAAGGACTTACACTGTGTATTGATCTGCAGGAGCTGTCGTCACATCCGCCGGAGCTTTTGTCAGAAACAGGGATTTGCGGAGAAATACTTTATGAAAAATTCTGTAAAAACGGCGCCTTTGCTTCTTTTGCCGGAAACGCGCAGACGGATTCTATTTTTTCAGCCTTTTATGAACAGCCGGAAAATCTGAAGCCGGCATATCAAAAGCTCAAAAGTCTGGAGCTGCTTCTTTATCTTGGTAAAATGGAGCCGAACCAGGCCGGCCGGTTAACGGAGCATCCATCAGAGCAGATTGAGATTATTCACAGAGTTCATGAGCATCTGACACAAAATATCGGACAGAGAATCACCATTGAATCCCTGTCCAGACAATATCTGATCAATCCCACTACTTTAAAGGAAGTGTTCAAATCCGTTTACGGAACTTCCATTGCGGCCCATATCAAAGAACACCGCATGGAACTGGCGGCCCGGCTTCTGCTGGAAACGGATTTAAGCCTGGCTGAGATCGGACAGCGGATCGGATATGAAAGCCAGAGCCGGTTTTCTTCCGCATTCAAAACATATTTTCAAATGCTGCCGAAGGAATACCGGAAAGGATCTTTCTTGTAGGGGCGATTCCCCGGAATCTGTTTTTCTGTTTTGGATATAAAAAGGGAGCTGCTGCTCCGGCAGATTATTTATCTGCTTTTGCAACAGCCCCTTCTTACAATACGGCTCCTTTTCAGTTTATTCTTCCTCAAATTCAGCATCTTTTTTCTTCTTTTTCCAGAAGTAAAATTTTTGTCTTCGCTCTCTGCGCTCTTTTTTACTTCTGCCGTATACAATCAGATAGAATACCGGCATCAAAAGCAGAATCAAAAGCGTGGAAGCCACAAGGCCGCCGATAATGATAATTGCCATGCCGGACATCATCTCCGTACCGGAGCCAATGCCCATAGCCATCGGAATCATGGAAATAACCGTTGTCAAAGTCGTCATCAGAATCGGCCGCAGACGGGTCTGGCCGCTTTTCACCAGAGCATCCTCAATGGGCATGCGCATCCGCAGTTCATTCACGCCGTCCACATAGAGAATACCGTTGTTTACCACAATACCGACCAGCATCATAATACCCATCAGAGAAGTCATGCTGATTGCCTCTCCTGTGATAAACAGAAGCCCGAAGGAACCGATTAAGCTGAACGGAATACTCAGCATCACCATCAGAGAATACTTGGGAGATTCAAACTGCATGGCCATGACCAGAAATACGAGGAACATAGCTGCCGCAATCGCCCATCCCAGGGAGGTAAACGATTCCACCATCATCTCATTCATCGTGCTCTGCGCCTGCTCCACAGTGTTCGGAAGCCTCATATTTTCTGTCAGTGTATTTAGCGCTTCCTGTACTGACTTTTGATCATCGGAAAGACAGGTGGTACTTACTGTCAGAGTATATCTTCCGTCGGTCTTCATAATCGTCTGCTGAGAGTCCGTATATTTCAGCGAAGCTATCTCCGACAAAGGAATCCCGGATATGGATGCTTCCAGAAGCCTGCTGGCATTATCATAGGTTCCTTCCGGGAACTCCAGGAACACGCTGTACTCTTCTCCGTCAGAGGTTATCGTCATGGCCTCCGTTCCGCTGATCATGCTGTACAGTCCTCCCGCCACCTGCGCGGGCGTCATTCCCCGGCTCATGGCATCCAGAGGGTCCACAACCACACGGATCTGCGTGGAGGTCTCTCCTGCGCTGTTTGACACATTGAGCACTCCCGGAATCGTCCACGCCGCTTCCTGAATCAGAGACGCCGCTTCTTTTATATCATCCAAATCCGTGGATTCCAGCGTAACCGACGCTCCGGCTCCGTCCGACATCATGGAGGATGTCTGGCTGCTGACCTCTATCTCCAACTGTATGTCAACAATGTCCTTCGTCTCTTCCGTCCATTGATCCGCCACCTCCTGGCTGGACATCTTCCTGTCGTCCTTCAGATTGACGGAAATAGATGCGGAACCCTTCTGGGCAGTCAGCGTATAGTTCTCCACATCCTCATGGGCGGCTACCATATCCTCCAGCCGCTGCATCCTCTCGTCCACCTCCGAAACCTTTGTGCCGGACCGGAAGGTGGCGCTGATGCTGACCATTCCTTCATCGATGGAGGGCATCAGCTCCGTATCCATAAAGCCCGCCAGGACAAAGGACAGCACCAAAAGCAGGACTGCCGTCAGCACACAGATTTTTTTGTAGCGCAGAAGTCTGCGCTCAATCCGCTCATATCCGTTTCTTAAGCTGTCAAGAAAGCCGTTAATTTTCAGTTCCTTCTTTTCCTTTGGCTTAAACAGCTGGAAAAACAGCGGAACCAGCGTCATAGCGGATATCAGAGAAGCCAGCATAGCAAAAATAATGGTGTAACCAAGCTGGCCAAATATCTGTCCGCTTAAGCCCTCCTGAAGACAAAGCGGCAGGTATACGACAACTGTAGTAATTGTAGACGCGGCAATAGAGCTGACTACGCCGTGCGCCCCCTGCAGGGCCGCTTCCTTAAATTCCGGTATCCGATCCTTTGACCGGAAGCAGCTCTCCAGAACTACGATGGAGCTGTCCACCATCATACCGATGGCAATGACCAACGCTCCCAAAGTAATCATATTCAGCGAGAATCCTGCCACTGCCATGACAATGACCGTCACCAGAAGCGAAACAGGCATGGAGCTTCCCACAATCAGGCTGGCCTTCCAGTCGCCGAAGAATATAAACAGAATAATCATGGAGAGAATCACGCCCATAAGCAGAGTACTGGCCACAGACCCTACCGATTCCAGAATCATATCCGACATATCCATGGACAGATTCATCATCAGGCTGCTGTTTTCCTTCTGCATACGATCCATAACCTTTTTCACGTCATTGACCATGCCGATGGTGCTTGCCGTCTGATTCTTCGTCACGGACACTGTAATCGTATCCTCCCCGTTAAAACGGCTGACGCTGCCGGCCTCCTTCTGAGACCAGGAAACTTCTGCAACGTCCGAAAGCTGCACCAGGCTTCCCGTGGACGTAAACAGAGGACTCCTCTGCAGCTCCTGTTCGGGCTGATTTTCCGAAGTGCTGATTGGG
>VSNE01000237.1 GCA_009774155.1 Lachnospiraceae bacterium | reverse complement strand
CGTGTCAAAATGTTATAATTTTTTTGTATTTGAGCGATAACGTGGCCTTTTCGCAATAAGGGGGCGATAAAGTGGTCACATGAGGCGGCAGACGGCTGGAACCGTGATAAAATAAGGGTTTGAAGAAGTAGTGGCATACGTCTGCAACACCAGTACTCATCGGTTCAAATCCGGTCTGTGCCTCTTGAGAAACCTCGAAAAGTTAATTTTCGGGGTTTTTATTTTGCTTGAACAGGGCGGCATTGGGAATACGGACAGATCTGAGGGGCAGTCTGTCTTTTAATAAGAAAAAGTGAAAGAGAGTTGATCTCATGGCTAATATTTTGATTGTTGAAGATGAAAAGAATATGCAGGAAATTATTGCCGAATATATGCAGCGCGGCGGCCATACCTGTTTTACGGCAGACGATGGCATGGATGCGCTGCTGATGCTGAAAAACAATCCTATGGATTTGATGATACTGGATATTATGATGCCCCATCTTGACGGATTTTCCGTCTGTAGGATGGCAAGGGAAATGAGCAATCTCCCTATTATCATGCTGACTGCCAAAAGCAGCGAAGACGATAAATTAAAAGGCTATGATCTGGGAGCAGATGATTACATAACAAAGCCTTTTAGCCCTAAAGTGCTGCTGGCAAAAGCAAAAGCCTTATTGCGCCGTTCTTCTGTTCTTCCGGCAGACACCGTAAACGCCGGAAAGATTTCAATTATTCCAGCCTCACATAAGGTTTTTGTGGAGGGACAGGAAATTACGCTGACCTACAAGGAATATGAGCTGCTTTACTTTTTTATATCAAATCCAGGTCAGATTTTCAGCCGTGAACAATTACTTAACCGGATATGGGGATATGACTTTGAAGGAACGACCAGAACAGTAGATACGCATATCAAAACACTCAGACAGAAACTGGGTGACGAGGGCAGGCATATCGTTACGCTTATCCGGTCTGGCTATAAATTCGAGGTGACAGTATGAAAATAAGCGTTCAGATGAATATTTTTACCGTTCGGAAGAAAATACTGCTGGCTTCTAAACTGATGGGAGTTATTCTGGTGTTATCTTATGTGTTTTCTACCAGGCTGCCCTTAAACTCAGAGGTTTCTCTTATAATCTGGCTTGTCTTTGTTGCCGCCCTGATCTGCGCGATTGATTTATGGATGGCCCGGTTTATTTCAAAGCCCGTCTCTGAACTGAATGACGCTGCCCGGAGCATGGCGAATTTAGACTTTTCCGGACCTTGCGGGGTAACAGGACACGATGAGTTTGGGGAACTTTCCCACAGTCTGAACGTTATGGCTGAAAATTTGCAGAAGGCGTTTGGGGAACTGGAAAATGTAAACAAAAAGCTGGAGCAGGATGTGGAGCAAAAAAAGAGTCTTCTGGCTGAGAGAAAAGAACTGGTGGATAACCTTTCCCATGAAATGAAAACTCCGCTGGGCGTGATTCGGGCTTATGTCGAGGGATTGCAGGATGAAACAGACGAAGCGAAAAGGCGGAATTATTATGAGGTCATCATAACGGAAACAGAACGTATGAGCAGTCTGATTACTGCCCTGCTCGATTTGTCCGCACTGGAAAACGGAGCTGCCGGACTTCACCCGGAACGTTTTGACTTTGTTGAATTTCTGGAAACTGTAGCCGGGCGGCTGCTGATGGATATCCCGACTGCTGATTTTGAGCTTCAGTATGAACTGCCGGAGCAGCCTGTTTATGTCCATACAGATAAGAGCCGGATGGAACAGGTGCTTAACAATCTGATTGTCAATGCGAAGAGAAATGTCCGGTCAGGCGGCGTTTTAAAACTGTTGCTGAAAGAACGTAACGGTATGCTGGACTTTTCCGTCTATAATCAGGGACAGCATATCCCGCAGGAAAATCTTTCAAAAATCTGGACAAAATTTTATCGTGATAAAAATACAAAATACAGCGGTTCAGGATTGGGGCTTGCAATTGTAGCACAAATCCTTTCCATGCAGCATTTAGCGTATGGCGCTGCAAACCAGCAAAACGGAGTGGCGTTCTATTTTTCCATTCCTACTGTAAAATAAAGATCAATTCTTACGAAAAGGCTTCGGTTTCTGAAAAGAAACTGGGGCTGTTTCTTTTTTATATCAAAAAAATTTCACACCAACTTCACACCGATTTCACATGAACTTCAACACACTTTTTTATTCTTACCCCATCAGGAGGGAAGGAACTTTCCTCATAAAGGAGGTAACGATTATGTTCTTAGGATTGGAATGGTACTGGTGGCTTGTGATTCTGGCGGTGCTTATCATCTCTGTCCCGTTTAAGGTAAAATTTATAAAATGGTGGGGCAGGCGGGAGCAGGGCAAGAAAAAGAGAGCGTCTGAGAAATGGGGAGATGACGAATGATTGAAGTGAAGAATCTGACTTTTTCCTATAGGAAAGACAAACAGGCATTACATGGTCTGAACTTCACTGTGGAGGATGGGGAAATCTTTGGCTTCTTAGGACCTAACGGTTCCGGAAAGTCTACGACCCAAAAAATATTGACCGGTATTCTGAAAGAATATGACGGTATAGTGTCTCTGTTCGGGAAGGATTTAAGGAGAGCGCATACACAGGATTTCTTTCAGAAGATCGGCGTTCTGTTTGAGTTTCCCTATCTGTATGCCAATTTAAGCGCCCTTGACAATCTGCATTATTTTTCCTCTTTTTATCCAAAAGAACGGCTGCGGGATGCGGAAGAACTGCTTGACGAGCTGGAATTTAAAAGGGACTTTCTCAGAAAACCGGTGTCCTCTTATTCCAAGGGGATGCGCCAGCGTGTCAGTATGGCGAGGGCTTTGATCAGTAACCCGAAACTCCTGTTTCTGGACGAGCCTACCAGCGGCCTTGACCCTACCGGAGCTGTTCTCTTCCGCAGGATCATAGAGAATGAACGCCGGAAAGGAACAACGGTATTCGTAACGACCCACAATATGCTGGACGCTGATCTGCTTTGTGACAGAGTGGCTTTTATCTCCAATGGAAACATTGTTGCACTTGATACGCCAAAAAATCTGAAGGAACAGAACAGTAATCGCAGCATTGTAGTTGATTATCTGTATCAGGGCAGGCGGAAAGAACAAACGATTCAAGCCCCGGAGCTGAAATCAGGTATTCATTTTCCGTATGATGAATTAATCAGTATCCACTCTCAGGAGCCGACTTTGGAGGATATATTTATCCAGTACGCAGGAAGGAGGCTGTCTTGAAAAGCATTTATCCTTTATTCAAAAAAGACTGCAGGATAATGGTGTCAGGAAAATTCTTTCTTGCAGCGTTTGCGTCACTTTTGCTTTATACGTTGTTCATTAACTTCAGCTATCTGAATTTTATGGATGCCAATGCCAATATCTACAATGTATATCTCTATGACCCGGAGGGAACGTATCCCCGGGTTTCGCCGCTTATCCATTCGGCGGACTCTGCGGAAGAACTGAATGAGGCGCTTGTCAGGGATACAAGCGGCGGTGTCGGAATTTACATAAAGGATGGCAAGCCGAGTGTGGTGCTCTATGCAGGAACAGAAAAGGTTGACCGCCATAGAGCGGATTATGCACTGTCGCTGCTGTATTCCGGCAATGGATATACGCCGGAAACAGTGGGGGACAATACCCCGGAAATGAAGCAGCGCAGAGAAATCACCTGTGAACTGCTGTTTATTGAGATTGTTGCCGTGGGCTTTTTGGGAATCGCGTCTGTACTGTTTAAAGAAAAGCAGATGGGGGTAATCCGCGTTCATGCCGTTATGCCGTTTTCAAAGAGCCTGTTTGTATTTTCCAAGGTCTTTCTCTTTTTGCTGACGGATTTGGTTTTTGCGGCCTTCATGACATTGCTCAATGTGGGACCGGCGGAGGCAGGAAGAATTTTGCCTGCCGTACTGATACAGACGGGGGTTTTGTCCCTGATTATGGCTCTCACGGGTTTTTGCTGTACAATGCTGCTAAAAGATTTCAGACAATTTTCACTGGCCTATCTGGTGATTGCGCTTTTTACGGCAACCCCGGTTTTTCTTTCGGCCAACACCGCAATTAAAATGGATTGGATTCTCTACCATCCGTTTTATCATGTGTATATGGGGCTGAAAAACGCATTTTTCGGTATGCCTGTTACAACCCCGGCCTATTATATTTGTGCGGCGTGCGTAATCATCCTGCTCTTTGGCACTGCCATCATGGCGTTCCGCAAAGAAATGGGAAGGGAGGGCTGATCATGAAAGGATTGCGCTATCAGATGAAAAGCGTCAGGAAAGATAAGTTTTGTATCATGTCGTTTTTTCTGCCCATTGTAGTAGCCATAGCCCTGAACATCGCCGGCTTCATTGATCTTTCTTCTTTAGGAGAATATTATTTTTGTGTGGTTGACGGCGGGGTCGCTCCTGAAACAGAAAGCTGGCTTACGAGGTACGGCGTTGTTACGGTCTGTCAGACGAGAGAAGAATGGCTTTCGGCAATCAGGGAACCGTCTACCAATCTGATCGGCGTGGAAATGGATGGAGACCGTATTAAAACCATTTTATCCGGTGATGAACTGCCACTATGGCAACAAGCGGCAGCTACACTTCCGGCACTCTATGAACAGCGGGAAACGGCAGCCGGAGCCGACATACAGATTTTGGAACACGCTGACGTGCTGACGGGAATTCAGCATATTTTTTTGGCAATGACACTGTTT